>CAIXSK010000239.1 GCA_903922075.1 uncultured beta proteobacterium
GCCAGCGCGGTGCCGCCGGTCAGCGGTACGCGATGGTCCGGCTCGAAACCGGGTTCTTCCTCGCGGCTCAGCGTCTGCTTGATCAGCGTCTCGATGGCGGCGAGCAGCGGCGCCTCGTCGGCGCAGACCAGCGAAATCGCCTCGCCGGTGGCGCCGGCCCGGCCGGTGCGGCCGATGCGGTGGATGTAGTCCTCGGCGACGATGGGCAGGTCGTAATTGACCACCTGGGGCAGGTCGTCGATGTCCAGGCCGCGGGCGGCAACATCGGTGGCGACGAGGATCTGCACCTCGCCGGCCTTGAAGCTTTCCAGGGCGCGCAGGCGGGCCGGCTGCGGTTTGTCGCCGTGGATGGCGTCGGCCTTGATCCGCTTGGCCTGGAGCAGGACGACCAGCTCGTCGGCGCCGCGCTTGGTTTTGACGAAGACCAGCACCTGCCCCCACTTGCGGTCCTTGCGCATGAACAGGAAGAGCTCGGTCTTGCGCTTCTTGTCGACCGGCACGACCCATTGCTTGATCGCCTTGACCGTGCTGTTGCGCGGCGCCACCTCGATGCTCAGCGGATCGCGCAGGCGGCCCTTGGCCAGGCTGCGGATTTCGTCGGAGAAGGTGGCCGAGAAGAGCAGGGTCTGGCGCTTTTTCGGCAGCGCGGCGAACAGGGTGTCGAGCTCGTGGGCGAAGCCGAGGGCGAGCATGCGGTCGGCTTCGTCGAGGACCAGCGTCTCGACCTGCTTGAACTTGATGGCGTTCTGGCTGAACAGGTCGATCAGTCGGCCGGGGGTGGCGACCAGCACATCGACGCCGCGGCGCAGGCGCATCATCTGCGGATTGATGCTGACGCCACCATAGACCGCGTAGTTGCTGACCGAAAGATGCTCGCCGTACTGGCGGAAACTGGCATTGACCTGCTCGGCCAGCTCACGGGTCGGGACCAGGACCAGGACGCGGATGCAGTTGCTGCCGACCTTGTCCTCGCTGGCGGCCAGGCGCTGCAGGATGGGCAGCGCGAAGCCGGCGGTCTTGCCGGTGCCGGTCTGGGCGGCGGCCATCAGGTCGCGGCCGGCCAGCACGGCGGGAATGGCCTGGGCCTGGACCGGCGTCGGCGTTTTGTAGCCGAGCGTTTCGAGGGCTTGCAGCAGCGGGGCGGCGAGGCCGAGGGCGGAGAAAGTCATGGGCGATCCGGTGGGGGCAGAGCGGGCATTTTACCCCGCGCTGCCCGACTCAGCGGCGGACCAGCGCCAGCCCGCACTCCAGGTGGTGGGTGTAGGGGAACTGGTCGAAAACGGCGGCGGCGGCGATCCGGTGGGTGTCGTGCAGCGCCGTGGCGTTGTCGAACAGGGTGTCCTGATTGCAGGAAATATAGAGGATGCGGTCGAAGCCGCGGGCCAGTTCCAGCGTCGTGGCGTCCAGCCCGCTGCGCGGCGGATCGACGAACAGCGTGGCGTGGCGGAAGGCGTCGAGGTCGATCTCCTGCAGGCGCTGGAAGCTTTCGCGGCCAGCCAGCGCGGCGCTGAATTCCTCGCTCGACATGCGGACCAGCGACACGTTGGCGATGCCGTTGGCCTCCAGCCCGTAGCGCGCGGCATGGACCGACGACTTGCTGACTTCGGTGGCCAGTACGCGCTCGAACAGCGGCGCCAGGGCGAAGGTGAAATTGCCGTTGCCGCAGTACAGTTCGACCAGATTGCCGCCGAAACCGGCGGCCTGGGTGCAGGCCCAGGCCAGCATCTGGCGGTTCACGCCGGCGTTGGGCTGGGTGAAGCTGCCTTCGGTCTGCTGGTAGCGCAGCTGGCGACCGTTCAGCTCGAATTCTTCGAGCAGCCAGTCGCGGTCGAGGACGATCTTCTGGCCCTTGCTGCGCCCGATCAGGCGGATGCCGAGTTCTTCGGCCAGCTGGCGGGCGGCAGCTTCCCAGTCGTCGCCGAGGCGGCGGTGGTAGATCAGGGTGACCAGCATTTCGCCGCTCAGCGTGGTCAGGAAATCGACCTGGAACAGGCTGCGGCGCAGCGTTTCGTCACCGCGCAGGCGGTCGCGCAGGCGCGGCATCAGCGCGCAGATCGCTGCGGCGGCGGGCGGAAAAGTGTCCAGCGTGATCGGCTGCCTGGGATTTTCCGGGTCGAACATCGCGTAATCGAGCGCGTCGCCGTCGTGCCAGATGCGGAACTCGGCGCGCATCCGGTAGTGCAGCGGGGCGGAGGCGTGGATGGCGACATCGGCGACGCCGAGCGGCGCGAACCGTGCCGCAAAGGCGGCAGCCTTGGCGGCGAGCTGATCCGGGTAGTGCGCGGGGTCGAAGACGGGCAGGGGCATGGCGATTTTGTTCGATTTGTGGCCGTGCCGAGGGGGCGGCGGCCGGTGGCGGAGGGCGAAATATACGCCGGTCCGGCGGTGACGGCGAGGGGCGCCAAACGGTTTCCTGCCGACGCAGCCGGCAAGGTAGAATCGGCAAAAAAAGTAGAACCGCCAAAAACTGCGTCTGGAGACAATCCCGCCTTGCGACTGATCGTCGACGAGAAAACCGTTCCGCGTATTCACCTGATCGGCACGCTGGTCATCGTCCTGCTGTTAACGCTGGGCCTGGGCGCCTTTTTCTCCTGGCAGCATGTGCAGGAGGAGCGCGAGGCGCTCGCCCGGATCGAGCAGGCGACGCAGCAGCAGAGGCGTGGCCGCCTGCAGGTCGAAATGAACAGCGCTCTCGGCTTCATCGATTTTTCGCGCCAGCGCACCGAGGCGCGATTGCGCCATGCGCTGGTCGAGCAGGTCGATAGCGCCTTCCAGGTCGCCGAGGCGATCCACCGGCAGGAATCGCCGCGCCGGCCACCGGCCGAGGTCAAGCGGATGATCGTCGAGGCCCTGCGCCCGGTCCGCTTCTTCGGGGGCGGCGGCTACTACTTCATCGGCCAGATGGATGGGCGCTTCGTGCTGCATCCCTTGTCCTCCCAGTTCGAGGGACGGAACATCAGCGACCTCGAGGACGATACCGGCAATCGCTTCGTGCGGCGAATGATCGTCGCGGCAGGTGGCGGGCGCCAAGATGGCTTCACCCGCTATCGCTGGTACACACCCGGTGACTCGAAGCAGATGGCGGACAAGCTCTCCTATGTCCGCCATTTCGCCCCCTACGACTGGTTCATCGGTAGCGGCGACTATCTCTACAAGTGGGAGCAGATGCAGCAGGTCGAAGCGCTGGAGTATCTGCGCTCCCTGCGCTTTGACGGCACCGGCGCGATTGCCGTGGTCGACCGCGACGGGCGTCTGTTGTCGTGGCCGGAGCGGCCGGCGCACGACGGGACACGCGTCGCCGAGCTGCCGGACGAGGCGCGCCAGATGTTCGAACAGGCGCAGACCCTGGCGGCGAGTGGCGGGGGATTCCAGAGCCTGGAGCGGCACGATCCCGACTCCGGCGACCGTGTGCGGCGGACGGCGCTGGTCGCTCAGGTGGCGCCGTGGGCGTGGACGCTGATGGCGACGGTCGACGACAGCGAAATGCAACTCGCCGTCAGCAACGAACTGGCCCGTGGTCATGCCGGGGAATTGTCCGGGCTGGGCAAGCTGCTGCTGCCGGCGATCGCCGCGTTGGCCTTGGGCCTGCTCGCCTCCTTGCTGTTCTCGCGCTGGTCCAACCGCCTGTTCGTCGCCTATCACCGGCAGAGCGAGGCCCAGCGCAATGCACTGCAGGCCAGCGAAGAAAAGTTGGCGATCATCCTCGACAGTGTCGAGGCCCATATTTTCATCAAGGGTACCGATTACACCTATCAGTATGTGAATCGCCGGGTCTGCGAGTTGTTCGGCAAGCCGCTGGCCGAAGTCGTCGGTCGCGACGACACGCTTTTCTTTTCGGCGGAAACTGCCGAGCAGATGCGTCGCGACGACCGACAGGTCATCGAGGAGGGCCGGCGCTTCGCTGGCGAGGAGGTGACCATCTCGGCTGACGGTCGCCTGAACAGTGCATTCCTGACCGTGAAGATTCCGCTGCGTGATCACGATGGCCATATCTACGCGCTGTGCGGCATTGCAACCGACATCACGCTGCGCAAGCAGCAGGAGGCCGAGCTGGATAGCTACCGGGTGCACCTCGAAAGGCTGGTCCTGTCGCGCACCGCGGAACTGGCCGAGGCCAAGGAGGCGGCCGAGGCGGCGAGCCGCGCCAAGAGTTCCTTCCTGGCCAACATGAGCCACGAAATCCGGACGCCGATGAATGCCATCATCGGCCTCACTCACCTGCTCCAGAAAAGCGATCTCGACGTCACGCAGCGCCAGCGTCTGGGCAAGATCGACGATTCGGCCCGTCACCTGCTCGCCGTGATCAACGATATCCTCGATATTTCCAAGATCGAGGCTGGCCGGCTGGTGCTCGAAGAACATCTGTTCGCCCCGCAGGAGGTGGTCGGGCAGGTGTTGAGCATGCTGGACGACAAGGCCGCCGAAAAGGGATTGCGGCTGACCGCGGCATTGGCGCCCGAGGTGCCGGCTTTCCTGCGCGGCGATTCGGTCCGCCTGGAGCAGACCCTGCTCAATTTCGTCGGCAATGCGATCAAGTTCTCGGAGCGTGGCGAAATCGCTGTGCGGGTCGGTCTCGTCGCCGACGAGGGGAATCGGGTGCTGTTGCGGATGGAGGTTGAGGACCAGGGCATCGGCATGACGGCCGAGCAGCAAGGGCGCCTGTTCCAGGCCTTTGCCCAGGCCGACGGGTCGACGACGCGCAAGTACGGCGGCAGCGGCCTCGGCCTGGCGATCAACCGCCATCTGGCCCGGATGATGGGCGGCGATGTTGGCGTCGACAGCACGCCCGGCGTCGGTAGCCGCTTCTGGATCACCGCCTGGCTGGCCCGGGCCGAAGCGCCTGCGCCGTCGGCCGAAGTGGAGGAAGGACGGCCGCTCGAACAGGTGATCGCCGAACGCCATGGCGGCCGGTCTATCCTGTTGGTCGAGGACGAGCCGATCAACCAGGAGGTGGCGGGTGCCTTGCTCGAAATGGCCGGCCTCTGCGTCGAGCTTGTCAGCAACGGTGCCGAGGCGGTGGACCGGCTGGGCGCCGGCGGCATCGACCTGGTGCTGATGGATATCCAGATGCCGGTCATGGGCGGCATCGAGGCAACGCAGCGGATTCGCACCCTGGCTGGCCGCGAGAGGCTGCCGATCATTGCGATGACCGCCAACGCCTTCGAGGAGGACCGGCAGGCCTGTATCACCGCCGGCATGAACGACCATATCGGCAAACCGGTCGATCCGCAGGTGCTTTACGCTACGCTGCTGCGCTGGCTGGACGCTTCGCCGGGTCGCTGATTTTGGCTCTTGTTTGGCGGTCACCGCGCCCCGTTCACAGGGGATAGCATTCCGGGAGCGGCCTTTATCCCGGGCATGAATTGACGCAAAATTCCGTCATCATCGGCATCGAGTTGGAGACTGACATGGATTTCCACGACGATCTGGCGCTCAAGCTGCAGCGTCGGCGCATCACCCGTCGCCAGATGCTCTGGCTGCTCGGCGCCAGCACCCTGTCGGGTTGCGCCAGTTCGCCGGTCGGTGGCGGCGCCATCCTGGTCGGCATGAGCGAGGACGAAGAAAAGCAGGTCGACCAGGAAGTCGCGCCGCGGCAGTTCTCGCAGGATCTCGGCGCGGTGCAGGACGAGGCGGCCAATCGCTACCTCGGCGAAGTTGGCCAGCGCCTCGATGCCAAGGTGCACCGGCCGCAGATGCCGTATTCCTACCGCGTGCTCAACGCCAATTACGTCAATGCCTACACCTTTCCCGGCGGGGCGATGGGCGTCACCCGCGGCATCCTGGTCGAGCTCGACAATGAGGCCGAACTGGCCGCCCTGCTCGGCCACGAGCTGGGTCACGTCAATGCCCGCCATGCCGCCCGACGCCAGGGGCAGGCCATGGTCGCCCAGGTGGCGATCGGCGGGGTCGGCCTGATCGGCTCGGCGGTCGGCCTCGGCGGTCTGGCCGATGTCGGCGGCCAGCTCGGTGCCAGCGCGCTGCTCTCCAGCTACTCCCGCGACAACGAGCGCGAGGCCGACGCGCTCGGCCAGGAATACATGGTCCGCGCCGGCTACCCGGCGAGCGGCATGGTCGGCCTGCAGCAACTGCTGGTCGATCAGGAAAAAGCCTCGCCCGGCATGCTGCAGACCATGTTCTCGACCCACCCGATGAGCCGCGAGCGACGCGATACGGCCCGCCAGCTGGCCGAAGACAAATACGCCGCGAGCAAGCAGCGCGACCCGGGCCGCGAGCGCTTCATGGACAACACGGCGTCGTTGCGCCGCATCAAGCCGACCATCGAAGCCTGCCAGAAAGGCGAAGTGGCGATGGCCGGCAAGGAATACGCCAAGGCCGAGGAACGCTTTCGCACGGCGCTCAAGGCGACGCCGCAGGATTACGCGGCCAATCTGCTGTTGGCCAAGTGCCTGGCCGTCCAGAACAAGGGGCCGCAGGCGCTGGAATACGCCCGGGCGGCGACCCGGATCTATCCGCAGGAAGGCCAGGCGCACAAGCTGGTCGGCGTGCTGCACCTGGCCCAGGGCGAGCCGGCAGCGGCCTACGAGCATCTCGGCCAGTACGATCGTCTGCTGCCCGGCGATGCCGGCGTCACCTTCCTGCAAGGGATTTCGCTCGAAGGCATGGACCGGCGCCCGGAGGCGGCCGCTCATTACCAGGCCTACCTGAAGCGCGTGCAAAAGGGCAAAGCGGCCGAACACGCTTACAGCCGCCTGCAGGCCTGGGGCTACTTGAAGTAATCCGGGAAAATTTCAATTTTGGCCAAATTTTCCGGCCGACCGTAGCATTTGATCGCCGGGGCTTGCCGGAAGACCCCAGGGTGACCGAAGATAAGCGAATTCATCGACTTGTGACCGATCATGCGAATCCTTCTCCTTGCGCTGGCCTGCCTGAGCCTCCCGGCCCTGGCCGTCGAACCCGCCCTGCGTCCTTCCGCCAAACTGCTGTTCAAGCAGCCGGAAATGCTCCGTCCCGGCAGTTGCGTCCGCTACGAAGAGGGCGGTGCCGGCTGGGTGGCCACCGATCCGGTCTATTACCTGAAGGGCGAGGTGCTGGCCAGCGAAGTGCAGACGCGCCATCTCGGCCGCTGCCCGGCAGTGCCTGGCAAGAATATCGAGCAATACAGCCGCGATGAATTCAACCGCCACGCCCGGGCCTTCCCCTGCGTCAGCCAGGCGGCGGCCGAACGCGCCGAGCAGATCGGCGTCGTCCGCCTGCGCGTCACCGACTGGGAGACGCCCCACGCGGTCAGGGCTGCCAACGCCGGCCGCCTGTATCGCGGCATGTTCGTCGACCGCAAGCTGGAAAAAGGCATGGAAATCGAACTGGAAGCCGACCTGCTCGCCGTTTGTGCGCTGTGATCCGCGCCTGACGCCCGCCCATGGCGCACACTGCCTGAATCAACCAAGGATCGGGGATCATGAACAAGAATGTCGATGAGCTGCTGGCCAGGATCCATGCGCTGCAGGACGAACTGGAAGAGGAATACCGGCGGACGCGCGACGAGTGGGCGCAGAAAAAACTGGCGCTGGCCGAGGAATTCCTCCGCCAGCAGCGCCGCTACAAGATCGGACTGTTTCGCTTCCTGTTGCGCAGCCGGCTGCTGGTCGCGCTGACCGCCCCGATCATCTACGCTGGCTGGATTCCCTTTTTGCTGATGGACCTGTTCGTCACCCTCTACCAGAGCATCTGCTTCCCGATCTACCGCATCCCCAAGGTGCGCCGCGCCGACTACCTGGTCTTCGACCGCGAGGACCTGCCCTACCTGAACCTGATCGAGAAATTCAACTGCTTCTATTGCTCGTATGGCAACGGCGTCGCCGCCTACACGCGCGAAGTCGCCGCCCGCACCGAGCAGTACTGGTGCCCGATCAAGCATGCCCGCCGCCTCAAGGCCGCGCACGAGCGCTACCCGGATTTCTTCGATTACGGCGATGGCGAGGCCTTTCGCCAGGGCTTGAGTCGGCTCCGCCGGCAATACGACGATCAGTAGTCGATCAGGACGCGATTGCGCCCCTCGTGCTTGGCGCGATAGAGGGCGTGATCGGCACGCCGCAGGGCAATGCCGGCTTCGGCATCGGCAGGATCGAGGCGGCTGATGCCGATGCTGACCGTGATGCCCAGATCGCTCCCGGCATAGGGAATCGCCGTACTCTCGACCAGGCTGCGCAAGCGTTCGGCAAAGACAAAGGCTGCCTGCGGCTTGGTATCGGGCAGCAGGATGGCGAATTCCTCGCCGCCGATGCGACCGGCCCGGTCGATCTTGCGCAGCTCGTTGCGCAGCAGGGCGCCGAACTGTTGCAGCACAGTGTCGCCGGCGGCATGGCCGTAGTGGTCGTTGATCTGCTTGAAGTCATCGAGATCGAGCATCAGCACGCAAGTCTGGCGCAGTTCGTGGCGTTGCAAGCGGGCCTGCTCGTTGGCCAGCTCGGCCATCAAGGCGCGCCGGTTGAGCAGCCCGGTCAGCGCATCGGTGGTGGCCAGGGCTTCGACTTCGGCCAAGGCGGCTTCGGCCGCCTGGATCAGCGCATTGGCGCTGTCGGCCAGCGAGCCGATCTCGGTATTGGCATGCTTGGCCGGGACATGTACCCGGCTACCATTGCCCGGCTTGATCGAGGCCAGCGTCGCGGCTAGCTGGGTGACCGGGTTGCCGACCAGGTGGCGGGAAAAAAGGAGGATCAGCAGAGCGGTGGCGACGATATGGAGCAGCAGCAGCAAGGTCTGGTGCTGCGCGTTGCGGGTCGCGACGGTGCGGATCATCGTTTCGTTGCGGACAATGCTGATCGAACCGATACTCTCGGTGCCGTCCACCGGCGAGAACAGCGGATATTCGGTAATGCTGGTGACGTAGTCGGCATTCTGCGGGGTGGCGCCGACCTGGAAATGGCGCGAGGATTTACCGACGATCTGGACGGCAAGAATTCCCGGGTTGGCCAGCAGGCCTTCGATAACGCCTTCGGCAATGATCGTGTTGCTGGCGTAGACGGCGACTTCGGCCTGGGCCTGGATGGTGTTGACCAATTGCCGTTCGAGCGAGATGGCGCTGTCCAGCTCACGGTCGAAGGCCAGGCGATAGGAAATGCCGCTGGTCAGCAGCGACAGGGCGAGCAGACACAGGCTGACGTAGAGGACCAGGCGATGCTGGATGGTGTGGCGCGGGCGCATCATTCCTTCAGCGTCAGCAGGGGGCGGACATCGCCGGTGACGGCAGGCGCTTCGACGTAGCCGATGGCCAGCCGGTTGTGATGAACGATCTTGATCACGGCCTGGCTGTCGGGCATGGGGATGGGCGGTTGGCTGACGCCGCTGAACTGCAGGCGAGCCCAATAGGCATTGACGCTGCGCAGGCTCATGCCGTTCAGGACCTGGAAGAAGCGGCTGCGCAACTCGCTGTCGCGCGGCTGGTCGAGAATCAGCAGGCGTTCGCTGCCCTGGATGGAGCGCACACGGCCCAGATAGAGATCGGAAACCTCCTGCGGGCTGAGTTGCCGTAGTGGGCTGTCCGGGTGGGCGACGACCACGATGTCGGCCCGGGCCGCCTGGTTCAGGCAGCTGATGATCAACAGAAGGGCAAGCAGGGGGCGGCCGCGCATCAGAAAACGAAATCCAGGCTGACCGTGAACAAATTGACCGAACTGGCCCGCGCATTGGCTTCCGGGCTGCGGAACCACAGGGCGTAGCCGAGTGGATGGATGCGGGAGTGATCCCACTGCAGCTTGAGGGCGGCTTGCGAGTTGAAATCCCAGCGGCTGCCCAGCGACAGCGTTTCCTGGTCCTGGCGGGTGCTGTTGGCGACGTGGTAAACCGTTTGCTGGAAAGTGGCCTGACCGATGCCGCTCCAGTCGTTGATCGGGGCCTGCGCCGATTTGTCGGGCCGGCTGATGCTGAACATCGCGTACGGCGTGAACTCGCCCAGGCGTCGGGCCAGGGCCACATAGCCGGTGCGGCTCGATGGTGCGATGGCCTTGTTCGTCGCCGAATAGCCCAGCTCGGCCTGGGCCAGCCACTGGCCGTCGTCGTAGGCGGCGCCGAGGGTGAAATAGCGGATGCGGGCGTTCCTGAACGCGGTTTCGCCGCGCAACTGCGCCGCCTCGTCGCTGATGCCGGGGAGGTTCAGCGCGGCCAGTTGTTCGAGGCCGGCGTGCAGGCTGGCCAGCGGGGCCGCTTCGGCCGTGCTGCGAAAACCGGACAGGCCGGCCTGCAGCCGCCAGGGCCCGGCCTGGCGCGACAGGGAGAGGCTCCACAGGTCGGCCGCCTGGAAGTCGAAAGTCGCCTGGCCCATCGGGATGTCGAAGCCGCTGCGCCCGAACTGGGCGCGGAAGCGCCAGCGCGTATCGCCCTGGAAAATGTCGTGGCTGAATTCGCCGCCGTCGAAGGAAAAGATCGGGATCCAGCTATAAAACTCGCGGGGCGGCCGTACCCAGGGGTAGGCGTAGCCCAGGTTGCGATGGTCGCTCATCAGGAAAGGCGCGTAGCCGATGCGCCCGAGGCGCAGTGCCTGGTTGGGGGACAGCTGGATGTCGAGGTAGGCGAGATCGACCGAACTGCCCGGATTGGTCTCGATCTGGTCGCGGGCGACGGCCTGGATCACGGCTTCCAGCTGCGGGCTGAAGCGATAGGCCAGTTGCACGCCGAGCCGGGTATCCATCCGCCAGGTCGGTCCGTTGTGCTGGAGTTGGGCCGGGCGCTGGGTGAAGTCGCGGATGGCGGCCAGGTCGCCCCGGTTGTCCCAACTGTGGCTCAGCGTGCCGTAGCCGGAAATGCGCCAGGGCGATATTTCGCTGTCTTCCTCGGCGGCAAGGGCCGGGCAGATGCTGCCGGCCAGCGCCCAGAGGGACAGTGCCGGCCACCAGTAGGTGCGTGGCCGGACTTGCATCAGGCTTTGCGCCCGAGCAACCCGCGCACGGCTTCCTGCAGGTCGGCCGGCAGGACGACGAGCTTGGCGTTGTCGGTTTCGCCCATGCGCGCCAGCGCGGCGATGTATTTCTCACCCAACATGTAGGACATCGGGCCGGTCTGGTCGCCGATCGCCGCAGTGATGCGGCGGATTGCCTCGGCCGAGGCTTCGGCCAGCATGACCTGGGCGTTGGCGTCGCGCTTGGCCGACTCCAGCCGCGCTTCGGCTTCGAGGATGGCCGACTGCTTGGCGCCCTCGGCGCGGGTGACGACGGCCTTCCGCTCGCGTTCGGCGGCGGCCTGCATTTCCATCGCCCGCTGCATCGATTCGGACGGCTTGATGTCCTGGATTTCGACCGACTTGACGGTCAGACCCCAGTCCACCGCCTCGTCGGCGATGCTTTCGCGCAGCCGGGCCTTGATCTTGTCGCGCGACGACAGCGCCTCGTCGAGCTCCATTTCGCCGACGATCGAACGCAGCGTGGTCATGATCAGGTTGCGGATCGCCTCGGAGAAATCAGTGACGCCATAGACTGCCTTGACCGGGTCGGTGACCTTGATGAAGGCGATGGCGTTGGTCAGGATCACCGCATTGTCGCGGGTGATCACTTCCTGCTCCTGGACGTCGAGGATGATGTCCTTGGTGACCAGCTGGTAGGCGATCTTGTCGAGGTAGGGGATGACGATATTGAGGCCGGGCTTCAGCGTGCCGTGATACTTGCCGAGCCGTTCGACGATCCATTCCTCGCCCTGCGGCACGATGCGCACGCCCTTGGCGATGGTCACGACAACGAAGACCAGGACGGTCAGGGTGACGATGAAACCGGCGTTGATATCCATGCTGTGACCTCGCTAGATTTTGCTGACTTTCAGGAAACTGCCTTCGACGGCGACCACCTTGACCCGGTCGCCGGCGGCGATCGCCGTGTCGGCCAGGCAGACCCATTCATCCGAACCGAGCACCGGCCGCTGAAAACGTACCTTGCCGCGCTCGAAAGGGGCGACGGCGCCGACCAGCAGGCCGATTTCGCCAATCGCCTCGCCATCGGCCGTGCCGGCCCGGGTCTTGACGAAACTCTGCTTGAAGACGCGGAACCAGAGGAAAACCATGGCCAGCGAAGCCAGCGTCCAGGTCGCCAGCTGGGCGGTCAGCGACAGGTCGAAGGCCAGTGCCAGCAGGCCGACGAGCAACGCGCCGAGACCGAACCAGACGATGAAAAACGAGGGAATGACCAGTTCGGCCAGGACCAGCACGATGCCGCCGACGATCCAGTGCCACCATTCGGGATTCATAGCTCTCTCCTTGTGGCATCGAGTATTTCGGGTTTGCGTGACAGGGTCAAGGCGGATTGTGGTTTTCGCTTATTTTTCGGGCCGACCGTAGCATTTAGAATAGGCTGGTGAATACCGCCCTGCTGCTGCTCCCCGACTTTGCGCTGATCATGCTCGGCACCGCCATCCGGCGCTGGATGCATCTCGGCGACCATTTCTGGAACGGGGTCGAGAAGCTGGTCTATTTCATCCTCTTCCCGGCCTTGCTGATCAACGCCATCGTCAAGACCCGGCTCGACCTCGGTGCGGCGCTGCCGCTGCTCGCCACGGCCGGCGCCGCGATGGCCGGCGGCATGCTGCTCGGCATCGTGCCCAAGCTGTTCAGCCGGCTGCCGGCGTTGACCTACGCGTCGATGTTCCAGTGCGCCTACCGCTTCAATTCCTACATCGCGCTGGCCGTCGCCGGCATGCTGTTCGGTGCGCCGGGCATCGCGACGATGGGGCTGATCGTCGGTGCCGCCGTGCCTTTGGCCAACCTGGTCTCGGTCTGGATGCTCGCCCGCCATGGTGAAGTCGGGGTGTGGCGCGAGGTCATGCGCAATCCGCTGATCTGGGGAACGGCCACCGGCTTCCTGCTCAATCTCGCCGGCTTCTTGCCGCCGGCGCCGCTGCAGGCCTTTCTTGGCCGATTGGCCGATGCCTCGATCGCCCTTGGTCTGATCACCGTCGGTGCGGCGTTGCGCCTGGAAAGCACACCGGGCGTGCGCGGCTTTTCGCTGTGGCTGGTGGCGGTCAAGCTGCTTGCGCTGCCGCTGGTCGCGATCATGGTCGGATCGTCGCTCGGCCTGTCCGGCCTCAACTATCAGGTGGTCGTGCTGTTTGCCGCGCTGCCGACCGCTTCGTCGGCCTACATCCTGGCCATGCGCATGGGTGGCGACGGACGCAGCGTCGCCTGGCTGATTTCGGCAACGACCCTGGGGTCGATGCTCACGCTGCCGCTGTGGGCAGCGTGGCTGGCCGGGCGCTGATTACTTCTTCGGCGCGGCGCGCTTGGCCTTCGGCTTGGCGGCCGCGGCTTCCTCAGCCGCCGCCTGGGTGGCAGCCTCGACGTTGTGCTGCATCTGTTCGCGCATCTGCTGCATCATCTGCCACGGCCACATCGCGGCTTCCGACAAAGCCGGATTGGCGGCCGGGTCGGCGGCCGGCGGCGCCTCGGGGGCGGCTTCCGGCGTCATCGACTTGGCGGCATCCTTTGCCATCTGGCTCATCGCCTGCACGGCGCCAACCGTGGAGCGCTGCATCTCCAGGCCCTGGATGGTCATCTGCAGCATCGACAGGTTCATGCGCAGCCAGCCCTCGACCGCCTTCATGTCCTTGATGCGCTTGTCGAGTTCATCGACATCGAACGTCGGCGCGACCATGCCGGGCAGCGAGAAACCCATGTTGCCCCACATGTTGCGCATGAAATTGAGCGGATCGTGTACCTGTTCGTCGGCCATGTCGTCTTCCTCCGGTTGTATCGCATCATCTTAAACCAACTCGTAATGCAAAATGCTAAATTAACGGCCTGTCGAATGAGGGGGGCTTATGCTGAAGCTGTTGGTGGTTGAAGACCATGCGCTGGTTCGCGAAGGTCTGGTGCGTTTGCTGGGTCAGGTCGAGGCGGGAGTCGAAGTCCGCGAGAGCGCCGACTTCGAATCGGCGCTGACCGTGCTCGACAACGAAGGCGAATTCGATCTGGTGCTGCTCGACCTCGCCTTGCCGGGGATCGACGGTTTTGCCGGTCTCGATATTCTGCGCAAGCGCTATCCGGCCATGCCGGTGGCGGTCGTCTCGGCCTTCGACGACGGGCCGACCATGAAGCGCGTCATGCATCTCGGGGCTTCCGGGTTCATTCCCAAGGCTTTTTCCGGCGAGGCGCTGCTCGCGGCCGTGCGCGAAGTGCTGGCTGGCAACATCTTCCAGCCTGGCAATCAGGCCGGCGCGCGGCTCGACGATGCGACGCCGGTGCCGCCGGTATCCCGCGCCGGGGTGCGTCCCGACGAAATCGGCCTGACCGATCGCCAGGCGCAGGTGCTGGCCCTGATGGTGCGTGGCATGTCGAATCGCGACATCGCCGACCAGTTGGGTCTGTCCGAAGGCACGGTCAAGATCCACGCAACGGCCGTCTTCAAGACGCTAGGCGTCAATAGCCGGACCCAGGCGCTGGTGGCCGTCGCCCGTTACGGCGTCGATTTCGAGAGTGTCTTCTGAAGCTGGTTGATCAGCGCCCTTAGCTTGGCCGGACGCACCGGCGCCGGCAGGGCGTGGACGCCGGCCGGCAGTTTCAGGTCGGGGTCGCGGACGAGGACGATCAGCGGGGTGCCGGGCGCCAGCTCGGCACTGACCGCGCCGGCCAGTTCGGCGTCGGTGATCAGCAAGGCATTCTCGGGCGGGCGCTCGGCATTGGCGCCATCTTCGCCGGTGACCACGTAGTTCCAGTCGCTGACCAGCTTGATGCAGGCCAGCAGGTCTTCCGAGCTGCCGATGCAATGGACCCGGCCGGCCGGTGGCGTTTCCTGGCTGGCCGCTGCGTTCTGGGCAACTGGCTGGCAAGCGGCGACCCGCAACGAAAAACTGGTGCCGACGCCCAGTTGCGAACGCAGTGCCAATTCGATGTTCAATGCCCGGGCCAGCCGGTCGACGATCGATAGCCCCAGTCCCAGCCCCTTGGTCTGCTCGCGTGCGGTATTCCCGACCTGGTAGAACTCCGCGAAGATTGCCGCCTGATGCTCCGTGGCGATGCCGATGCCGTTGTCCCTGACCTCAATGCTGACGTCTTTCCCGCGGCCCCGGACGGCAACCAGAACCTTCCCCCCGGATGCCGTGTAACGCAGGGCATTGGAGACCAGGTTGGCGATGATCCGTTCGAGCATGACCGGGTCGGTTTCAACCCAGCGTTTGGTCGGCCGAAAGCGCAGCCTGATCTTGCGGTCGGCCGCGGCGCGACGGAAGGAGGCGGCCAGTCGGTCGAGCATCGGTTGCAGCGCGCAGGGCCGGATGTCGGGCTTGATGCCGGCGACGTCCAGTCGGGAAATGTCGAGCAGCGAATCGAGCAGTTCGCCGAGGACGGTGGTCGAGGCGGCAATCTGCTCGGCCAGGCGGGGCAGTTCCTGGACCTTGCCGTCGCGGACCTGGCGCTGCAGGTCGGTGGCGAACAGCGACAGGGCATGCAGTGGCTGGCGCAAGTCGTGGCTGGCCGCTGCCAGAAAACGGCTCTTGGCCTTGTTGGCACGCTCGGCCGTGTCCTTCTGGCCGGCCAGTTCGAGCGTGGCCGTGCGGATGCGTTCTTCCAGGTGATCGTGGCTGGCGGCCAGTTCGCTGGTCATGTCGGCCATTTCACGGACCTGGCGCCGAATCAGCCAGGCGCCGACGAGCAGGACGAGGGTGACCAGCAGGCCGAGGGTGGCCAGTTCGAACATCCGGCTGCGCCAGCTAGCGAGCAGGGTGGACTCGGGGATGGCGGTGAGGATGCGCAGATCGCTGAAGCCAGGGATCGGCGACACCGAGATCAGCAGGCCGTTGCCATTGGCCAGCCCGGTCGCCGGTATCTTGCCCTGCAAGTTTCCGTTGAACAGTACTCTCGCCGCCGCCGCGCCGATGATCGGCGATTGCCGGCTGAGGTCGCTCGGCCGGCAGGAGGCGACGATTTCTCCCTTGGCGTTGGTGAGTACCGCCTCGAAGTCGTCGGAGAGGCGGTTGGACCAGCAGAAATCCTGCAGATAATCGGGTTCCACGGCGGCAAAGATGGCGCCCGCGAACGCGCCGCCGTTGCCGGTGACGCGCCGGGCGATCGCGTAGGTGTAGCGGCCGGAGTTGCGCCCGATGTAGGGGCCGAAGGTGGCGGCTTCGGCGCCGCCTTCCAGGGCCTGGAAATAGGGGCGGTCGCGAACATTGACCTTGGGCGCCGGGAAGTAGGTCGAGATGTAGCGCTGGTTGCCGAGGCGGTCGAAAATGATCAGGTCGCGCAGTTGTGGCATGGCCCGCGAATGGCGCTGGGCAACGTACTGCCAGCCCCGCGACGGGTCCCATTTCTCCCAGTCCCGTTGATTTTGGCTGAGATCGGTGGATGTTTCGCGCAACAGCACGTCGAGTGCCTCGAAGGTGCGCGCCGTGTGTTCGGCCATCATGATGCCGAAATGCTGCAGACGCCGTTCCCCGGCTTCCAGGTCGCGATGTCGGGAAAGCACCAGGTCGACCAGAAAGACCAGCAGGATGGTCATGGTGCCGGCCAGGGCGACGATCAGGGCGAGCGTTTCGGGCTTTTTCTTGGCCATTCCGGGCTAGCGCTGGTAGCAGTAAAGCGGGCGGGGTGGCGAGCAATCGACCTCGATCACCCGGTCGGGCGCTTGGCCGGGAACCGGAAAACTGTTGCTGATGAACAGGCTGCCCGGCTTCATTTCGGCGCAGATTTTTTCCCAGAGGCGAGGCATCGGCGCCGGCGACAGAAAGGCGTAGACCACGTCGTAGTCGCCCAGGTTGGCGCGCCAGAGATCGTCGCAGCGCCAGCGGATATTTGGCCGGCCGCGGCTGAGCAGCCAGCCGGCCAGCCAGGTCAGCGGCGCGTTTTCGTAGCCGGTCAGATGGCTGTCCGGCAGTTGATCGGCCAGCGGCACCGTGGTGCTGCCGATGCCGGCGCCAAGATCGAGAAAGCGGGTTGGCCCGCGTTGGGCGAGCACCTCGGCCAGCGCGGCGACGGTTTGCCGGTTGGACAGATAGAGCGGCACCTGGCCGGTCAGCGCTCCGCGATAGACGAGCAGCAGCAGGATAGCGGCGAGCAGGAACCAGCCGGGATCGATGGCCAGCTTGTGGGTAAACCACACCAGCGGCATGAAGGCGGCGTGCATGACGCGCCACCACCAGGGTTGACGCGACAGAGTGGCAAAGAGCAGGGCGGCGGCGCCGATGGCCAGGCTGGTTTCGCGCCAGGGCATGGCCGCGGCCTGGAAGCCGTAATAGGGCCAGGCGATCGAGAGGACGAGAATGACGGCGGCGCCTTGCAGGGCGAGCTGACGGATCGGGGGTGTAGACATCCCGCGATTCTATGCCATCGCTGTGGTTCCTGGCCTTTCTCGCCGGTATTACGGAAGGAAGCGGGTGGCCTGGTCGAGGTCGCTGTGCGTGTGCCCTTCGTAGAGCGCGGTAACGAACTTGCGCCAGACGAGGTCCGGCTCGCCGATACGGAAGCCGCAGTAATGCTGGTCGTCGACGTCCGTTTCCTGGACGGCCTGGACGGTCAGTCGGGATACTTCGTGCAGGCCGAGCTGAACCGTGGCGTTGAGCCAGATGTCGGCCGGGATCTGGCGGGCGATTCTGGCCCGGAAGCCATAGCGCGAAACTTCGTTGACCTCGATCGTGATGTTCTTGTCGCCTTCGACTGCGGTGTTACTCAGGCTGGCCGGGCATTTCACCGAGAAGCGGCGATGCTGGCGGATCTGTCGCGCCACGCCCTGGTCGGGCAGCGCGGGCAGTATCTTCTGGTATTCCGGCAGATCGTAGATCAGGTGGAGTAGAGCCTTCTTGCGATCGCTTAGTTCGGCGAAGACGTTCGTTTTCTGGTTGAAAAAGTAGTCAATCAGGTCGGGCGTCAGCACCGGGTCGTTGGTCGTGAAAAAGCGGCGGTGCGGGATCTGGATGTTGGCCAGCTTGGTTTCGATGAAGTAGTGGTGCAGGTTGCGGTTCAGCGGTTTGCCGGCGTAGGCCCGGCGCATCGTTTCGGGGGCGTATTTGAGATCGAGCGTCGCGCCGACGGCCGGCGCGCCGTTCACGAAATCGTAGTTCTCGACGACATTCGCCGTCAGCCGCTTGAAGAAGAGCAGCGACTCATACATCTCGATATGGCGCGGATTGACCGCGATGACCAGGTGACGTGTGTCGAAGAAGGTCGTGCAGTATTCGTACATGAACTTCATCAGCGGGAACAGGATGGTCCCGCCGGTCCGCCGGAAGCGGGGATGCACGGCCAGGGCCGATACCTCGGCGATGTTGCCTTCCTTCTCGCGGACACCGGTCAGGTCGAAAATGCGCTGCAGCGGGAAACCGATGGCGCTTTCGCGGATCAGCGACAGGGTGCCGACCACCTGGTCGTCGAATTTGGCGCACAGGGTCGTCGTCGTCGGCAAGGCATGATAGATCGTCACCCGCATGCCGGAGGGGTCCGGCGTCATGAAGCCGCTGCTGACGTAGGCGTCGTGTAGGAGCTTGAAGCAGGCTTCCAGCTCCTCTTTCGTGTCGGCGATTTTCAGGACCAGCCGCTTGTTGGGGTCCGGGTCGCAATCGACCAGCGAGCGATAGACGTTATGCCGGCTTTGCTGCGGCAGCATCGAAAACAGCTTGCGAGCAGTCTGGTTAACGAGAAACCGCAACTTGGCGAGAGCCGGCATCAGGCGCACTTATTGAAATATCTATTCTTTGATCATAACACCTAATGATTGACACGCAATCGGTGCCTCCGGACAATCGGCGGCTACCGCTTACCCCCCAGAGATCAGGAGAAATCAAGATGCACGCGAAGCTTTCCGTAGTAGCCATCTCCGTTGCCGCTGCCTTTGCCCTGGCGGCGTGCGGCCAGAAGGAGGAACCGAAGGCAGCCGCTCCCGGCGCGCCGGCGACCAAGCCCGAAGTAGTCGTCAAGCTCGGCCATGTCGCGCCGATGACGGGGCCGCAGGCTCACCTCGGCAAGGACAACGAAAACGGCGCCGTGCTGGCCGTCGAGGAGTTGAACGCCCGCGGCATGGAAATCGGCGGCGCCAAGGTCAAATTCGAACTGATCAACGAGGACGATGCGGCCGATCCGAAGCAGGGCGCCATCGTTGCCCAGAAGCTGGTCGATGCCAAGGTTAACGGCGTCATCGGCCACCTCAATTCCGGCACCACCATTCCGGCCTCGAAGCTCTATGCCGATGCCGGCATCCCGCAGATTTCCGGTTCGGCGACCAATCCGAAATACACGCAGCAGGGCTTCAAGACGGCTTTCCGCGTGATGGCCAACGATGTCCAGCAGGGCAAGGTCCTTGGCGAATTCGCCGTCAAGCAGGGGGTCAAGACGGTGGCCATCGTCGATGACCGTACCGCCTACGGTCAGGGCCTGGCCGACGAATTCCGCAAGGCCGCCGAAGCCTCCGGCCTGAAGATCGTCGCCACCGAATACACCAACGACAAGGCGACCGACTTCAAGGCGATCCTGACCAAGATCAAGTCGACCAAGGCCGAGCTGGTCTTCTACGGTGGCATGGACGCTCAGGGCGGCCCGATGGCCAAGCAGATGAAGGAACTCGGCATCAAGGCCAGGTTCCTCGGCGGCGACGGCGTGTGCACGCCGGAATTCATGAAACTGGGCGGTGAGGCGACGGAGGGCAATTTCTGCTCGTTGCCGGGCATGCCGCTGGAGAAGCTGGCCAAGGGGCCGGAATTCAAGGACAAGTTCAGCAAGAAATTCAACGCCGAGATCCAGCTTTACGCACCGTATGTCTACGATGCGGTGATGGTCATGGCCGATGCGATGAAGCGCGCCGACTCGGTCGATCCGGTCAAGTTCCTGGCGGAAGTCGGCAAGACCAGCTACGACGGCGTCACCGCCCAGATCCAGTTCGACGAACTGGGCGACCTGAAAGGCGGCGCCATTTCGATCTACCAGTACAAGGGCGGCAAGCTTGAATACGTCGAGACGCTGGGCGGCACCCCGCTCGAGACGGCCAAGGCCGAGGTCAAGGAGGCAGTGGCCGAAGTGAAGGATGCGGCGAAGGCCGTGGCTGGCGCAGCGACGGCGGTTGGCAAGGAGGCGGTCGGCGAGGTCAAGGAAGCAGCCAAGGCGGCTACCGAGGCCGGCAAGGATGCCGTCAAGACTGGTGCTGAGGCGGTCAAGAATGCGGCCGACGCCACCAAGGCAGCAGTCGAGAAGAAGTGATCAGCTGATTTGCTGAACCGAAACGGCACCGCAAGGTGCCGTTTCCTTATGCCGTCAAAGAAAAAGACTAAATGGATATTTTCCTCCAGCAGATCGTCAATGGCCTGGTCCAGGGCAGCATCTACGCGCTGGTCGCGCTGGGCTACACGATGGTCTACGGGATCATGGGCCTGATCAATTTCGCCCACGGCGAGGTGGTGATGATCGGCACGCTGGTCACCATCACCGTCGCCGGCACGCTGATCAAGGCCGGCATGCCGGTGGCGCTGGCTGGTCTGGCCGGGCTGACCGCCGCGGTGCTGGTCTGCATGGCGCTCGGTTGGGCCCTGGAGCGAGTGGCTTACCGGCCCTTGCGCAACGCGCCGCGGCTGACGCCGCTGATCACGGCGATCGGCATGTCGATCGTGCTGCAGAACCTGGCGATGATGGTCTGGGGGCGCAATTACCTGACCTTTCCTTCGTTGCTGCCGAAGGTGAACTTCGAGCTGGCCGGCGCCCATTTCACGGCCATCCAGATCATCATCGTGCTGGTCTCGGCGGCGACCATGGGCGGCCTGCTGCTGCTCGTCTATCGCACCAGGCTCGGCATGGCGATGCGGGCGACGGCGCAGAATCCGGCCGTGGCCAGCCTGATGGGGGTCAATATCAACCGCGTCATCGCCGCCGCCTTCGTGATCGGCTCGGCGCTCGGCGCGCTGGCCGGCGTGATGGTCGGTACTTACTACGAGATCGCCCACTACCAGATGGGTTTCATGCTCGGCCTGAAGGCCTTCACGGCGGCGGTGTTGGGCGGCATCGGCAATCTGGCCGGCGCCATGCTCGGCGGCGTGCTGCTCGGCCTGATCGAGGCGCTCGGCGCCGGCTACATCGGCGACCTGACCGGCGGCTTTCTGGGCAGCCATTATCAGGACATCTTTGCCTTCGTCGTACTGATCGGCGTGCTGATGTTCAAACCTTCGGGGTTGTTTGGCGAAAAGACGGGGGATAGAGCCTGATGAAAAATGGCCATTTTTTCCGCTCGACCGTAGGTATTGGCCTGCTCGCCGCCGCCCTGGTCGCCTTGCCCTTCGTCGCCGCGCTCGGCGGTCAGGCCTGGGTGCGCATCCTCGACTTCGCCATCCTCTACGTTTTCCTGGCGCTCGGCCTGAACATCGTTGTCGGTCTGGCCGGCTTGCTCGATCTCGGCTACATCGCCTTCTATGCGGTCGGTGCCTACACCTGGGCGCTGCTGGCCAGCCCGCACTTCGGGCTGCACTGGCCGATCTGGGCGATCCTGCCGGTCGGCGCCGGGCTGGCCTGCTTTGCCGGTGTGCTGCTCGGTTCGCCGACGCTGAAGCTGCGCGGCGACTACCTGGCCATCGTGACCCTCGGCTTCGGCGAGATCGTCCGCATCTTCATGAACAACCTGAACGCCCCGGTCAATATCACCAACGGGCCGCAGGGCATCACGCTGATCGACCCGGTCAGTTTCGGCGCCTTCAAGTTCTCCGGCACGACGCAGATGCTCGGTATTTCGCTGAGCGGGCCGCAGAAATACTATTTCCTGCTCGTCGCGCTGGCCATCCTGGTCATCGTCATCAACGTCCGCCTGCAGCATTCGCGCATCGGCCGCGCCTGGCAGGCGATCCGCGAGGATGAGATCGCTGCCAAGGCGGTC
The DNA here is from genome assembly GCA_903922075.1 of uncultured beta proteobacterium. GTDB lineage: Bacteria > Pseudomonadota > Gammaproteobacteria > Burkholderiales > Rhodocyclaceae > Azonexus. The sequence continues at coordinate 21,768 of CAIXSK010000239.1, forward strand.
GGCATCAACACCCGCAACCTCAAGCTGCTCGCCTTCGCCATGGGCGCCAGCTTCGGCGGCGTCGCCGGTGGCATTTTCTCGGCCATGCAGGGCTTCGTTTCGCCAGAAAGCTTTTCGCTGATCGAGTCGATCATGATCCTGGCCATGGTCGTGCTTGGCGGCATGGGGCACATCCCCGGCGTCATCCTCGGCGCCGTGTTGCTGACCGTGTTGCCGGAGGTCCTGCGCTACGGCATCGGGCCGCTGCAGATGGCGCTGTTCGGCAAGATGCTGGTCGATCCGGAAAGCCTGCGCATGCTGGTCTTCGGCCTGGCGCTGGTGCTCGTCATGCGCTTCAAGCCGGCCGGCCTGTGGCCTTCGCCGGAGCGCAAACGGGAGTTGGCAGAGGTGAAGCCATGAGCGAGGTTTTGCTGGCGGCCAAGGGCGTCGCCAAGCACTTCGGCGGCGTCAAGGCATTGCGCGACGTTTCGCTGAGCATCCGGCGCGGTGAAATCTACGGTCTGATCGGCCCGAACGGCGCCGGCAAGACGACCTTCTTCAACTGCATGAGCGGCCTCTACGTGCCGGATGGCGGCGGCTTCAGCTTCGCCGGCACGCCGCTGGTCGCCGATGCGCCGCACCGGGCGGCCGAACGCGGCATCGCCCGGACTTTCCAGAATATCCGCCTGTTCGGCAACATGACGGCGCTGGAAAACGTCATGGTCGGCCGCCATGTGCGGACCAAGGCCGGCGTGCTCGGTGCGATGTTCCAGAATGCCGCGACGCGGGCCGAGGAAGCGGCGATCCGCCAGCGCGCCGTCGATCTGCTGCACTACGTGCGCATCGAGGACCGCGCCGACGATCTGGCCAGGAACCTCTCCTACGGCGACCAACGCCGCCTGGAAATCGCCCGCGCCCTGGCCACCGAGCCGCAACTGCTGTGCCTGGACGAGCCGGCAGCCGGCATGAACGCCACCGAAACCGCCGAGCTGCGCGAGCTGATCGACGGCATCCGCCGCGACGGGACGACCGTGCTGCTGATCGAGCACGACGTCAAGCTGGTCATGGGCCTGTGCGACCGGGTGGCGGTGCTCGATTACGGCGCGCTGGTCATCGAGGATGTGCCGGCCGTCGTGCAAAAGGATCAACGTGTCATCGAGGCTTACCTAGGTGCTTGAAATCACCGGACTCCACGTCGCCTACGGCGGCATCCAGGCGGTGCGCAGCATCACCTTCCACGTCAATCAGGGCGAGACGGTGGCGCTGATCGGCGCCAACGGTGCCGGCAAAAGCAGCACGCTGAAGGCCATTGCCCGGGTCATCGACGCCGTCGGCGGCGACGTCCATTTCTGCGGCGAAAAAATCAGCCGGATCGCCCCGCACGAAGTGATCCGCAAGGGCATCGCGCTGGTTCCGGAAGGGCGGGGCGTCTTTCCCCGGCTGACCGTGCTGGAAAACCTGCAGATGGGCGCCTATATCCGGAATGCTACGGTCGAGGCAGAAAAAGACCTGAAAATGGTTTTTGACTACTTCCCGCGCCTGAAGGAACGCGAAGCTCAGCTGGCTGGCACCTTGTCCGGCGGCGAACAGCAGATGCTGGCCATTGGCCGCGCCCTGATGAGCCGGCCCAAGATGTTGCTGCTCGACGAACCGTCGATGGGCCTGGCGCCGATCATGGTCCAGAAGATCTTCGAAGTCGTCCGCGCCGTCGCCGCCGACGGCATGACCATCCTGCTGATCGAACAGAATGCCCGGCTGGCGCTGCAATGCAGCCAGCGCGGCTACGTCATGGAAAGTGGCGAGATTTCGCTGAACGGCGATTCGGCCGCCCTGCTCGACGACCCGAAGGTGCGCGCCGCTTACCTCGGCGAGTGAGGCGCCGGCCTCCTGTCATGCAAGCCTCATCTTGGCGACACGCGCCTGTGGGATAATTCGTGTCCTTTCGCAACACGTCGCAGGCATGGCAAAAGATTCACCGATCCAGTTCAAGGGCACCACGCTCAAGATCATCCAGACGCAACTCCGCACCACCGACCACGCCGCGCTGCATCAGGCCCTCACTGAATTGACCGGGAATGCCCCGGATTTCTTCGAGAACGAGCTGGCCGTCCTCGATTTCAGCCACGCCCCGGCCCTGCCCGAGGCGGCCGACTGGCCGGGGATCGTCGCCTTGCTCCGCCAATCCGGCCTGCACGCCGTGGCGGCCTGCGGTCTGCCCGCAGCCCTGGCGGCTTCGGCTGCCGCGGCCGGGTTGCCCACGGTCAGCGCCGACGCCCTCGGCCGCCAGCGCGCCAAGGCGGATGAGCCGCCGAAGGCGCCACCTGTCGTTGCCACCGAACCGACGCCGCCCCCTCCGCCAGTAGCTGCCCCCGAGCCTGCCCCGCGCACCGTCGTCCTCGACAAGCCACTGCGTTCCGGCCAGCGTTATTACGCCCGGGGCTGCGACCTGATCGTCACCGCCATGGTCAGCGCCGGTGCCGAGGTGATCGCCGACGGCCACATCCACGTCTATGCCCCACTCCGTGGCCGTGCCCTGGCCGGCGCCAGCGGCGACCGGGCGGCGCGCATCTTCACCACCAGCCTGGAGGCCGAACTGCTCTCCATCGCCGGCCTCTACCGGACTTTCGATGCCGGCGTGCCGGCTGAACTGCTGCGCCAGCCGGCCACCGTCAGCCTCGTCGACGATGGCCTGAGCATCCTGCCGCTGGCATTACGCTAGAACCCATTCCTATAACCTCCCAACGAGAAATCCCCATGACCAGAATCGTCGTCGTTACTTCCGGCAAAGGCGGGGTCGGCAAGACCACCACCAGCGCCAGCTTTTCCACCGGCCTCGCAATGCGCGGCTACAAGACGGCCGTCATCGACTTCGACGTCGGCCTGCGCAACCTCGACCTGATCATGGGCTGCGAACGCCGTGTCGTCTATGACCTGATCAACGTGATCAACGGCGAAGCGACGCTGACCCAGGCGCTGATCAAGGACAAGCACACCGACAACCTCTACGTGCTGCCCGCCTCGCAAACGCGCGACAAGGATGCCTTGTCCGAAGAAGGCGTCGAGAAAGTGATCCAGGAGTTGACCCACCAGGGCTTCGACTACATCGTCTGCGACTCGCCGGCCGGCATCGAATCCGGCGCCGTGATGGCGCTGACCTTCGCCGACGAGGCGCTGGTCGTGACCAATCCGGAAGTCTCCTCGGTGCGCGACTCCGACCGCATCCTCGGCATCCTGCAGGCCAAGTCGCGCCGGGCCATCGAAGGCCGCGAGCCGGTCAAGGAACACCTCTTGATCACCCGCTACAACCCGACCCGCGTCGAGGCCGGCGAAATGCTGTCGTACAAGGACATCCAGGAAATCCTGCGGGTGCCCATCATCGGCGTCATCCCCGAGTCCGAAGAAGTGCTGCAGGCCTCCAACCAGGGGGCGCCGGTCATCCACCAGAAGGAAACCGATGCCGCCGAGGCCTACCACGACGTGATCGGCCGCTTCCTCGGCGAGGACAAACCGCTGCGCTTCGTCGACTACGTCAAGCCGGGCCTGTTGAAGCGCCTGTTTGGAGGCAAGTAAGATGTCCTGGCTCCAGAAACTCTTCGGCAACCAGCCGAAAACCGCCCAGCTGGCCAAGGAACGCCTGCAACTGATCATCGCCCACGAGCGCGACGGCGGCGGCAGCAGTGCCAATTTCCTGCCCGACCTGCAGCGCGAACTGATCGCCGTGATCTCCAAGTACGTCAAGGTCAATCCCGACGACATCCGCGTGTCGCTGGAAAAGCAGGATCGCTACGAGGTGCTCGAAGTCAATATCGTGCTGCCCGAGAAGGGCTGAGGCGCCGCCCAGCCTGATTTCGTTTGCTGAGATGCATCAAACGTTTTGCCATGCCGGCAGGTCACAATGCCGGCATTGTCTTTTCCGGATTCTGCCGCCATGCGCCTACGTCATCCCCTGTCCGCCCTGCTGGCCATTCTGCTCGCCACCGCGCTCCACGCTGAAGAGGCCAAGCCGGTCGACAACACGCCCAAGCTCGCCTACGGCCTGATGCTGAAGCAGGGCGACAAGGTGCTGTTCGCCCCCTGCCGCGACCGCAGCTACGCCAATTTCGACGATGTGTCGACCGACCAGGGCGTGACCCGGGTGCTGGACGAGATGGGCCTGGGCGCCGGCAAGCGGCTCTACGTCGAACTGCTCGGCGTGCTTGAAAACGGCACCCTGAGGGCGTCGGGCTTCAACATGGTGCGCGTCGAAGGGCGCTGCCAGATGCCGGGCGGCAAGGAGGAATCGTGGCGCGCCGCCGGCAACGATCCGGCCTGGGCGCTGGCAGCGGGCGGCGAGCACGTCCAGTTGCTGCGCTACGGCAAGCCGGAGGTCGTGCTGCCCTACGCCGAGTTCAAGGCGGAGGGGAACGTTCGTCGCTACGAGGCCGGCAAGGAAGGCAACAAGCTGGCGGTGCGCCTTGAAAAGACCCTGTGCCGCGACACGGCCGCCAACGCCGTCTTCGCGTGGAGCGCCACGGTCGATCTCAACGGCCAGACGCTCAAGGGTTGCGCCTGGCAGCGCTGATCGGCCAAATGCTACGGTCGGCTCGAAAAAATGCCCAAAATCAGTTTTTCGCAGCGGCGCAGATGCTGGCCAGGCCGAGCCGGGGGCGCAGTTGTGTACGGTCGGCCAATGGGCGGCCCAGCTCATTGGCCAGGCGCCTGATCCGTTCAACCAGGCTGCGGTTGCTGGCCGGCAAGGTCCGTTCATTGTCGTACCAGAGATTGTCCTCGAGGCCGGTGCGCACACCATCGCCGTAGAGCAGGCCGAGCAGGTTGGCGCCCAACTGGTGGCGGCCTATGCCAGCCAGAGCGATGATCGTTCCCTCGGGAATCGCCGCCTGAATCGCCGCCAGATCAAGGGCGGAGGCCTGGGCGCCGGCGATGTTGCCGAGCAGCACATTGGCGTATAGCGGTTCGGTGATCAGTCCTTCGCGCTGCAGCACGCGGGCGAAGTTGGCCATGCCGATGTCGAAGATTTCGAGTTCCGGGCGGATGCCGCGCTCCTGCATCCGCGCGGCCAGCCGGCGTATCGTATCGGGCGCGTTGACGCTGGCCGACTGGACGAAATTCAGCGAACTGAGCGTCAGGCTGGCCATGTCCGGCTTCATGTCGCCGTCGAGGTCGAGGACCCGGGCACGCGATTCGAAGTCCGCCTGTTGGCGGCCGCTGGTGGTCACGCCGAGGATCGCCTCGCGGCCGCCGGGCAGTTGGCGGATGGCTTCGATCAGCCGGCCGTAGGGTTCCGGATCGCCGACCTGGACGCCATCCCGGTCGCGGGCATGGAGGTGGAACATCTGTACCCCCAGTTCCAGGCAGGCCGCCACGTCGGCGACGATATCGTCGTGCTGCAGCGGAACGTGCGGGTTCATGGCGCGGGTCGGAATGACCCCGGTGCAAGCCAGGTTGATGATCAGTTCGTTCATGGCGTGACTTCGAGCGAAGTTTTGGCGATACGGCGGGCCGGATTGCCGACATAAACCGCATCGGCTTCGATATCGCCGGTGACGACGGCGCCGGCACCGATGAAGCAGCGGTCGCCGAGGCGGACGCCATCGCGGATGATCGCCCCGAGGCCGATGAAGCAGCGCTGGCCGATCGACACGTTGCCGCCGGTGACGGCACCCGAGGCGATGAAGCTGTGGTCGCCGACCGTGCTGTGGTGGCCGATGTTGGCGCCAGCCCGGACGATCACGTCGGCGCCAAGCCGGACATGAGGCTGCAGGATGACATTTTCGTAGATTTGACTATTGCGGCCAATCGGTGTGCCGGCGGCGATCCGGGCGTAGCGGGAAATATAGCGGGTCAGTTCATAGCCCATGGCTTCGGCTGCCGCGCAGCGCGCCTGGCGCAGCCCGTTGATCTGCAGGTAGCCGAGGGCGACCAGGATCTGGCAGTCGGCGGGGGGGGGGGGGGCATGCTCGACCAGGGTCTCGAACGGGTAGACCGGCAGGCCGTCGTGGGTGGCCGAATGCAGGTGGGCGACGTCGACGGTGAAACCCAGCACCCGGCGCTGCGCATCGTGGGTCAGGACGTGGGCGGCCAGGCTGGCAAAACTACCTGAGCCAAAAACTATGATCGGGCGGTCGGTGGTCAAGCGGTTGTTCTCCTCGACGGGGTCTATCGGGTGTCGGCGATCAGGTCGGCGATACGCGTCACTTCGGCGTCGGTCAGCCCCGGGTAGATCGGCAGGCAGAGCACCCTCCGGGCCAGCCGGCTGGCTTCCGGCAGTTGCTCGGGCGAGGCGGACGGCAGGTCGCGGTACATCGGGAAGTCGGAAATCAGCGGGTAGAAGTAGCGCCGGGCGTAGATCTGCTGCTCCCTGAGCCGGTGGTAGATGGCGTCCCGGTCCGCTGACCGGCGCTCGTCGACGAGAATGGGGAAATAGGAGCAATTGCCCTCGCTGTCGGGAGGCACCTCCGGACAGACGATGCCGGGCACGCCGGCGAGCCGTTGCCGGTAGAGGCGGTCGATCGCCCGGCGCCGCGCCAGCGCGCCGTCGACGTGCTGTAGTTCGAGCAGGCCAAAGGCGGCGTTGATCTCGCTCATTTTGCCGTTGATGCCGGGCGCCACCACCGTCGTTTCATCGACGATGCCGAAGTTCTTCAGGCGGTCGATGCGCTCCTTGGTCGCGGCATCCGGGCAGACGATGGCGCCGCCTTCGAAGGTGTGGAAGGTCTTGGTCGCATGAAAGCTGAGCACGCTAAGATCGCCGTGGCCGAGGATGCTTTGCCCGCGGTGGCGGACGCCGAAGGCGTGGGCGGCGTCGTAGATCACCTTGAGGCCGTGACGGTCGGCGATGCGCTGGATCGCCTCGACGTCGCAGGGGGTTCCGTAGCAATGGACTGGCATGATCGCGCTGGTCGCCGGCGTGATCGCCGCCTCGATCCGGGCCGGATCGAGATTGAAGCTGACCGGGTCGATGTCCGAAAAGACCGGACGGATGCCGTTCCAGAGCAGCGCGTGGGCGGTGGCGACGAAGGAATAGGGCGTCGTGATGACTTCGCCGGAAATCTCCAGCGCCTGCAGGGCGGTGATCAGGCCGACGGTGCCGTTGGTGACCAGGGCAACGTGCTCGACGCCGAGATGATCGGCGAGTGCCTGCTCGAGCTGGCGGTGCATCGGGCCGCCATTGGTCAGCATCCCGCTTGCCCAGATGCTTTCGAGGTAGGGAATGAACTCGCTGAGCGGCGGCAGGTGAGGTCGGGTGACGTAGATCGGCTGGTCGCTCATTGTCCTGTCCCGGTGTTTTCGGACTTCCGGCGGGTGGGCAGCAGCGAACGGAGCAGGTAGGCCAGCCGGTCGGTGGTTCTCAGGACCGCCCGGTGCTCGCTGTAGAGCCGGGCTTTCTCGCCGGCATCGATGTCCCGGGAGCGAATCACGCCGTTGACGTATTTTCGCGTGGCCTGGCGAAATGCCTCGCTGAAACGGTGATCGGTCAGGGCGTCGAGTTCGACGAAAGAGCGGGCGACCGCTCGCGCATGCCTAACCCGGAAGGCCGGATTGTATTCGGCGCGCCAGGTCCACGAGCCCTCGGTTCGCGCCCGGTAGAGTGACATCGGTTCGTTGAGGTAAAGCGCGCCACCGTTCAGCGACGAAATGATCTGCATGTAGATGTCGCCCAGCGTCAGATAGGGGCGCGCGCAGGAAAACGCGGTGAATCGCCGGACCGCCTCAGTGTTCAAAACGCAGGAGGCGGTCGGGATGGTGCCAAACTTCTTTACGATGACTTCTTCGGTGGGGACGACGCGGTTCGTGTTTCCATACAGCCCGATCATTTTGCGTTGCCCGTTGCGGGCGTAGTCGATGCGCGGCGCACAGTGGAAGGAGATTTGGCAATTCGGGTGCTTCTGCATCAGTCCGATCTGCTTTTCCAGCTTGAGTGGGTCGGTCCAGGCATCATCCCCTTCGCACAGCGCGATGTAGCTGCCACGGGCGCGGGCATAGTTCAGATGGGCGACATGGACGTTCTTCGAATACTGGTTCTCGGACTGGTAGATCGTTCGGATCAGCCAGGGGTAGCGCGCTTCATAGTTGCGCACGATGGCTGCTGTACGGTCGGTAGAGGCGTCGTCATGGATCAGGATTTCAACCGGGAAGCAGGTCCGCTGCATCAGGAATCCCTCGATCGCCTCGCCAATGAAGGAGTCGTGATTGTAGGCAGCGCAACAGATGCTGACCAACGGCGTCTGGTCCCGGCGCGATTCGTCGGTTACTGGCAGCAGGTTGGTATCAGGCGACATCGATCCGGGTTCCTGGTTTTTTGGGGGGCGGGTCAGCTGGTTGAAAAGCTGAAGGCGTCGGCGAAGAACTCTTCTTCCGGCAGTCCTTGCGCCATGAAGTCGCGCTTGGCGACGTCGATCATTACCGGCGCGCCGCAGGCATAGATCTGATAGCCGGAGAGATCGGAAAAGTCGGCCAGCACCGCCTGGTGCACGAAGCCGGTGCGGCCGCTCCAGGCGTCGCCGGCGGCCGGCTCGGAGAGCACCGGGACGTAGGTGATGTGGGCGTGCACAGCCGCCCACTGTTCCGGCAGCGCGTTCTGGTACAGGTCGATGCGCGCCTTGGCGCCCCAGTAGATGAAGATCGGCCGCTGGCATTCCTCGGCGATGGCGTGCTCGACGATGGCCTTGATCGGCGCGAAGCCGGTGCCGCCGGCCACCAGGATCATCGGCTTCTTCGACTCCTCGCGCAGATAGAAAGTGCCATGCGGGCCGTTGAAGCGCAGGATGTCGCGGACCTTCATGGTCGAGAACACCTGTTCGGTGAACAGGCCGCCGGGGACGTGGCGGACATGCAGCTGCAACACGGCATCGTCGTGCGGCGCGTTGGCCAGCGAGAAACTGCGCTTCTTGCCGTCCTTGAGCAGGATGTCGATGTACTGGCCGGCCCAGAACTGCAGGCGCTCGCTGGCCGGCAGGCGGAGGTGCATCTCGATGACGTCGGGGGCCAGCTTTTCCAGCTTTTCGATACGCGAGGGCAGGGTCTTGACCGGGATGTCGCTGGCCGAAGTCATCTGCTTGCATTCGATGACCAGGTCGGTTTGGGCGGTGGCGCAGCAGTAGAGGGTCAGGCCGGCGGCTTTTTCGTCGTCCTTCAGCGCATGCGGCTGGGCCTTGCCGTGATTGACCGTGCCGGCGACGACCTTGCCCTTGCAGGCCCCGCAGGCGCCGTCCTTGCAACCGTAAGGCAGCGTCAGCCCGTGGCGCAGCGCGGCGTCGAGCAGGGTTTCGTCGGCCTCGGCGGCGAACTGGCGGCCGCTCGGCTGAACGGTGATCTGGTGGCTCATAATTTCCCCTTGGTCGTCGGCTACAATGCCGGCGTGCAAAAAATCCTGATTGTCGGCAGCGGGGACGTTGCCCGCCGCATTCTCTCCCGCCTTGCCCACCGCGCCCGCGTTTACGCCCTGCTGCGCGATGCTGCCAAGGCGGCCGAGTGGCGAACCGCCGGCGCGACGCCGGTGCTGGCCGATCTCGACGACCGGGGCAGCCTGCAGCGCATCGCCGGCCTGGCCGACGTCGTGCTGCACCTGGCGCCACCGCCCGGCGAAGGGCGCTGCGACACACGCACCCGCAACCTGCTGGCGGCGCTGGGCAAGACGAAAAGTTTACCACGCCAGCTCATTTACGTTAGCACGACAGGGGTTTACGGCGACTGTGGCGGCGCGCCGATCGACGAAACCCGCCGCTTGAATCCGGAAAGCGCCCGCGCCGGCCGCCGGGTCGATGCCGAGCGTCGCCTGCGCGCCTGGGGCGGGCGTCACGGGGTGGCCGTGTCCATCCTGCGCGCGCCGGGCATCTACGCTGCCGACCGCCTGCCGCTGGAGCGCCTGCAAAAAGGCCTGCCGGCGCTGCTTGAGGCCGACGATGTCTTCACCAACCACATCCATGCCGATGATCTGGCCGCCGCCTGCCTTGCCGCCATGAAAAACGGCACCGCCAACCGTGTCTACAATGTCGTCGACGATTCCGAACTGAAGATGGCTACCTATTTCGACCGCGTTGCCGACGCCTTCGCACTGCCCCGGCCACCGCGCCTGTCGCGTGACGAGGCCGCCAGGCAGCTGTCGCCGGTGCAGATGTCCTTTCTGCGCGAATCGCGGCGGATCGGCAATCGGCGCCTGAAAAACGAACTGAAATTGCGCCTCGCCTACCCGACCATCGAAGCCGGAATCAACGAGGCGCTTGCAAGGAGAAACGCATGCTCGTCGTGAAAACGCTGCATATCTGGATGGTCATTTCCTGGTTTGCCGGCCTGTTCTACCTGCCGCGCATTTTCGTCAACCTGGCCATGGTGCCGGCCGACAGCGTCGCCGAGCGCGACCGCCTGTTGCTGATGGCCGGCAAGCTGTACAAATTCATGACCCCGCTCGGCGTGCTGGCTATCGTGCTCGGCCTGTGGCTGTGGCTGGGCTACGGTTTTTCCGGCGGCTGGCTGCACGCCAAGACCACGCTGGTCGCCGGGCTGGCCGGCTATCATTGGTATTGCGGCCGCCTGCTCGGGCAGTTTCAGAACGGGGTCTGCACCAAGTCCCATGTCTGGTTCCGCTTCTTCAACGAAGTGCCGGTTCTGGTCCTCCTGATCGTCCTTTTCCTCGTCGTTCTCAAGCCCTTCTGACATGAACAAATATTTCGCAATCTGCCCGCGCGGGCTGGAAGAACTGCTGCTCGAAGAGTTGCGCGCCGTCGGCGGCGAAGAGTTGCAGGCGATCCATGGCGGTGTTTTTTTCTCCGGCGAGTGGGCGGTCTGCTACCGCGCCAACCTCGAATCGCGGATCGCCACCCGCATCCTCTGGCACATCGTCAAGGGCCCCTACGCCAAGGAAGAGGACATCTACCGCCTGGCCGTCCGCCAGCTGTGGCCGAACCATTTTTCAGTCAGCCGGACGATGCGCGTCGTGACGACGGCGATCAAGTGCCCGCTGAAATCGCTCGATTTCGTCACTCTGCGCGTCAAGGATGCCGTCTGCGACCGCTTCCGCGAAGACCTCGGCGAGCGCCCGAACATCGAGACGCGCCACCCCGACGTCAGCGTCCATGTTTTCCTGACTGAGAACGAATGCACGCTGTACCTCGATACCTCCGGCCAGCCGCTGTGGCAACGTGGTTTCCGCAAGGCCAGCGTGGACGCGCCGCTGAAGGAGAACCTCGCCGCGGGCATCCTGAAGATGACCGGCTGGCAGCCGGGCACGCCGCTGATCGACCCGATGTGCGGCAGCGGCACCTTCCTGCTCGAAGCGGTGCAGATGGCGCTCGACCGGGCGCCGGGGCTCGACCGCGGCTTCGCCTTCGAACTGCTGAAGAGCTTTGCGGCGCTGGAGTGGGCCAACATCCGGGCGGCCGCCGAGGCCCGCGTCAAGCCGGCCGAACCGCTCGACATCCGCGGCTACGACATCGACGACCAGGCGGTGCGTGCCACCCGGCGCAATCTGCAGGAAGCCGGTTTTGGCAATGTGGTGACGGTCGACCGTAGCGATCTGCTCGAAACCCAGCCGCTGACCGATCACGGCATCCTGGTCACCAATCCGCCCTACGGCGAGCGGATCGGCGAGCAGGACGAACTGGCCGCCCTCTATCCACAGCTCGGTTCGGCGCTGAAAAAGCACTGGGCTGGCTGGAACTGTTTCTTCTTCACGGCCGACCTGCGCCTGCCCAAGCTGGTCGGCCTCAAGCCGAGCCGCAAGACGCCGCTGTTCAACGGTCCGCTGGAATGTCGGCTGTTCGAAATCCGCATGGTGGCGGGCAGCAATCGCAAGGGGTGATTGCCGCCGCGAAACGGCCGTGGGATCATGATCGCTGTCGAATAATCGTTTGTTTCACCAGCTAGCTCAGGGAGAGTTCCGGTGTCCGTTCAGGCCTTGTATCTGCAAAAGCGCATGTCAGCCGCGGATGCCATCCGCGTCGTCCGTAACGGCGAAACCGTCGTCGTGCCGACCGGCGTCGGCGAGCCGCCCAGCCTGTTGTCGGCGCTGGCCGAGGCGCGCCGCGATTTCCGCGACGTCACCGTCGCGCAGTTGCTGCCGGTGCGCAAATACGGCTATTTCGATGCCGAAACCGCCGAGCATGTCCGGCACACCGCCTACTTCTTCAGCGGCACTTCGCGTCCGGGCGGGCTGGAAGGCTGGATCGACTACCTGCCGGCCTATTTCGCCGAATTGCCGACCCTGATCAAGCGCGACCTGATTCCGGTCGATGTCGTCTTCAGCATCGCCTCGCCGATGGACGAACACGGCTATTTCTCGCTGGCGCTGGCCGCCGACTACACGATGGCGGCCGTTGAAAAGGCGCGCGCCATCGTGCTCGAAATCAATCCCACCGTGCCCTTCGCCAACGGCGACTGCCACGTGCACATCTCGCAGGTGACGGCGCTGACCGAAAGCGACGATCCCATCCTCGAGGTCGGCCTGCCCAAGATCGGCCCGGTCCAGGAAGCGATCGGCAAGTACGTCGCCGACATGATCCCCGATGGCGCGACGCTGCAGATCGGCTACGGCGGCATTCCCGACGCGGTGGTGATGCAGCTGACCGACAAGCGCGACCTCGGCATCCACACCGAAATGGTCGGCGACGGCATCATGACGCTGGTCGAGGCTGGCGTCATCACCAATCGCCAGAAGAACTACCACCACGGCAAGATGCTGGCGACCTTTGCGCTCGGCTCCAAGAAGCTTTACCAGTTCATGCACCGCAACCCGGCGCTCGAAATGCATCCGGTCGATTTCACCAACGACCCCTGGCTGGCCGGCCAGAACGACAACCTGCACGCCATCAACGCCACCATGCAGGTCGATTTCCTCGGCCAGTGCGGTTCGGAAAGCCTCGGCTTCGCGCCGTATTCCGGCACCGGCGGCCAGGCCGACTTCGTCCGCGCCGCCAACCGCTCGAACGGTGGCAAGTCCTTCATCGTGCTGCCGTCGACGGCCAAGGACGATACCATTTCGCGCATCGTGCCGACGCTGTCGGCCGGCACCCACGTGACGACCAGCAAGAACGACGTCAATTATGTGGTGACCGAATTCGGCGTCGCGCAACTGCGCGGCAAGACGGCCAAGCAGCGCTGCCAGGCGCTGATCGCCATCGCTCATCCGGATTTCCGGGCCGAACTGAAGGATGCCGCCCGGCGCATGAAGCTCCTGTGAGACTTGCTTACAAACTGTAGCAATTTTGTCCGGCCGGTTTGCCGATAATTCGCTATCGTGTAAGTGAGTTATTGCAGACCGGGTGTGAACATGAAAGCGCGAAGATTTCTCAGCATGCTGCTGGTCCTGATGCTGGCCGGTACAGGTGCAGCCTGGGCGCATGGCGTGCGCGGCCATGTCGGCGTCTATCTTGGCCCCGTCTGGGGGCCGGGTTGGTGGTATCCGCCACCCTATCATTACCCGCCGCAGGTTGTCGTCGTGCCGCCGTCGCAACCGCCGGTGTATATCGAGCGGCAGGACGAGGCGATGCCGCAGTCCGAGGCTCAGCAGTACTGGTATTTCTGCAAGAGCGCCAAGGGCTACTACCCCTACGTCAAGGAATGTCCTGAGGGCTGGCAGAAGGTGCTGCCGCAACCGGAGAAGTGAAAAATGACTGAGCGAAATGTCTTTGTGCAGCGTGGCGCGATTGTTTTCGGTGCGCTGCTGCTGGGGGCCTGCGTGGTTCTGCCGAGCGGGCCGAGTGTGATGGTCCTGCCAGGGAGCGGACATAACATGGAGAGCTTCCGTAGCGACGACATGTATTGCCGCGAGTACGCCCACATCCAGATCGGCGGCAAGACGGCGACCGATGCGGCCAAGGAGTCGGCGGTGACCAGCGCTGCGGTCGGTACGGTGGTTGGTGCCGTGGCCGGCGCGGCGATTGGCGGCGGCGGGCGCGGTGCGGCGACCGGCGCCGGTGTCGGTCTGCTGATGGGCAGCGCGGTGGGTTCGGATGCCGGGCGCGCCTCGGGCATCGGGACGCAGCGCCAATACGACAATGCCTATATCCAGTGCATGTATTCGAAGGGGCATCGTGTGCCGGTGCCGGGGGGCATGACTTCCTCGCCGACGTCAACTTCCCGGGCGGTGCGTGCACCGGATGCCGGAATTCCGCCTCCGCCACCGGGATCGCCGCCGCCACCCCCTCCGAGCAGGTAGGGCGGCATGAAAAATAAATGCCCGGCAGCTTGCCGGGCATTTTTCATTTTTGGCCATTTTTTCGGGCCGACCGTAGCATTTGCAGCGTATCCGCCAGGATCGGACGCCTGGGGGCAGCTGGCTATAACTCGAACTTCAACCCGCCATAAATGAAACGGCCACGATTCGGCCCCCAGATGTGGGTGACGTCGATTGCCCCGGTGGCACTGACCCAGAGCATGCCGTCGTGGTCGCTCTGCTTGAAATCGAACAGATTGTCGGCCCCGACGAAAACGGCCCAGCGCTTGTCGATGGCGTACTGGACGCGGGCATCGACGGTCCAGAAGGCTGGACTCTTGTCGGGCTTGACGCTGCCATCAAAGTTGTAGTGCGGCTCGTCGCGGTAGTAGAACTTGGCCAGGTCCTGCGGGCCGGTCCAGGTGCCGCGCACGAAGACGTCGAGCGGCCCGCTGTCCCAGTCGAGCGAGACATAGACGCGGCGGTCCGGGCGGGCGAAGGCCAGCGTGCCGACCGGGAAGTCGTAGTGGGCGACTTCGAGACCGAGGCTGGCGGCCAGTTCTTTCGTTACCTGGTAGCCCAGTTGCAGGTCAGCCCCCTTGACCCTGACCGGCGCGCTGGCACTGCGCAGCACCGACTCGGTGGCGCCGATGTCCAGCCAGGCCAGGTTGTCGAGCCGGGTGTAATGCGCGTTGCCGAGGAGTTTCCAGTCGCCGTCCTGCCAGTCGAAGGTATACATCAGGTTCTTCGATTTCTCGACGCCGTTGGTTGCATTGCGGATGACCAGGGTTTCGAGGATGCCGTGATCCTGCTCGAAGTAGCTGGTCGGCGCCCGGTAGCCGATGCCGCCCGACAATCGGCTACCGGCGTGTTCGTTGTGGCGCCAGAGCAGGTTGAGGCGCGGCGCCAGTTGCGCGCCGTAGACGTTGTGCTTTTCCCAGCGCAGGTTGCCGCCGATTTCCAGGCGGTCGTCCAGGAAGGCGTAGTTGGCGGCCAGGCCGAGGCCGGGGACGCGGAAGGTGTAGTTGTCGAGGCCGTCGGCCGGCGTGCCGTCGGGCAGTTCGGCCTTGGAGCGCAGATCTTCGTAGCGCCAGTCGGCCAGCGCCGTCCACACGCCGCCGGCGAGCGGCGCCTTGAGGCTGCCCATCAGGTAGCCCTGGTTCTGCTTGGCTTTGTAGACGTTGCCTTCGTAGAAGGAGTCCTGATCGTGTTGGGCGTAGCCGGCGGCGAGATTGAGGACGGCTTCGCCGAGCTTCTTCTCGCCGGTGATGTAGGCCGACTCGCGTTTCGTGAAGATGATCTCGGACAGCCCGCTGCGGCCGTCCACGTAACCGACTTTGCTGGCGTCGGTCGGATTGACCCAGCCGTCGACGTAAGGCGAGGCATGGGCGCCCTTGGAGAAGTCGAAGGGATTGCCGCTGCGGCTCAGCTTGATCGCATCGTAATCGGTGCCCATGGTGCCGCCGTTGCGCTTTTCGTCGATGGCGTCGACCCGGCCCTTGAGCTTGAAGCCGCCAAGGTCGTCGACGAAGAAGCCGATGCCGCCGAGCTTGCGGCTGTAGCCGGTGTATTCCGAGACGCCGTTGCCGTCGCCGTCGACAGAATCATGGCGGTTGCTGTGGATGTTGGCGGTCACGGCGCCGGCGCTGCCGGCAGTCGCGACCTGGGCATCGAGCCGGCGGCTGCCGTATTGGCCGATGGCCATTTCGACCAGGGCTTCGTCCTTGACCGGGCGGCGGGTGACCATGTTGACCGTGCCGGCCAGCGCGTCCGGCGTCAGGCCGGAGGCGCCGGCGCCGCGCATCAGGTCGATGCGTTCCAGGCCGCGCAGGCCGACCGAGTCGAGGCCGTAGGCCTGCGAGACGGCCGAGAACAGCGGCACGCCGTCGATCAGCAGGGTCGTGTAGCGGCCGGGCAGGTTGTTCAGCGAAATGAAGCGGGCGTTGCAGATCGAGCATTCGACCTGGACGGCGACGCCCGGCCGCTTGTCGAGGGCCTCGTTGATGTTGCTGGCGCCAAGCTTGGTGGCTTCCTCGATGGTGCAGCTTTCGACCGGTGCTACCTGATCGCGCAGAAAGGGGCGCTGGGTAGTGCTCGCCCGCCGGTTGCCGACGACAATTTCGCCCAAGGTGGTCTCCTTGCCGCCGGCGTCGGCGGCAAGGCAGGAAACGCAGCTCAGGGCGGCGACCAGCGGGAGCGTATGGCGCATCACATCCGCGTCGCGTAATACTCGACGACGCGCTGCAGGTCGAGCGGGAAAGGCACCGCATCGCCGCCGGGCAGGTGGCTGAGGTGGGCGATTTGCGTCTGGGCGTCGAAGGCGATCCACTCGGCACGTTCGAGGGCCGGTTCTTCCAGCGTCGCGCGGACGAGGTCGATTTTCTTGCCGGCTTCGGTCGGACCGAAACTGTCGCCGACGCGCAAGCGAATCGATGGGATGGTGACGCGCTTACCGTTGAGCTGGAATTTGCCATGGCTGACCAACTGGCGCGCGGCCGGGATGGTCGGGGCGAAGCCGGCGCGGAAGACGAGGTTGTCGAGGCGGCGTTCGAGCAGTTCGACCAGTTTGTCGCCGGTGGCCCCGCGATCCTTCTTGGCGTCGGCGACGACGCGACGCAGTTGCGTTTCGGTCAGGCCGTAGTTGAAGCGCAGCTTCTGCTTTTCCATCAGTTGCAGGCCGTAGCCGGATTTCTTGGCGGCGATCTTGCGCGCACCGTGCTGGCCGGGGGGCTGGTCGCGCTCCTGCATCGATTTTCGCGACAGGCCGGGCAGGTCGACGCCGAGGGCGCGCAGGACTTTGAGGCGGGGGCCGGTGAAACGGGACATGGGTTCTCCTTGGTTGAAGATCAGTGCAGGGATTGACCGGGGGCGGTCAGGGGACAGTTCGGTACGCTGACCGAAGCCGGGTGGCATTCGACGGCACGCCAGCCGGCCAGGGATTGTTCGAGGGCGTCGTGCAGTTCGGGGGGCAGCGTCACGTCGGCGATGGCGGCAGCCAGGTGGGCGCGCAAGGCGGCGGTCTTGGCCAATGTCGGGCCGCGCAGGGCTGAAGCCGAGAGCAGGGTGACGATGGCGGCAAGGCGCAGGTCGAGCGGCATGTCGTCGGTTTCGCAGCGGTCGTTCATGGTGGTTTACTCCTTGCCTTCGGGGACATAGACCATCGAGCCGTCCTTCATCCGGTAGGCGACGCCGGCCTTCTCGCCGTCGCCGCTGCCGATGTTGCCGTTGGCCTTGTAGTGCTCAATTTTTTCGCCCTTCTTGATCGTCACTTCCATGGTCGGCTTGCCGGGATCGGTGATCACCGTCACGTCCTGCTTGTTGAATGGATTGATCAGCGGGTTCTGGGCCACGGTGATCAACAGCGCGGCGATGATGACCAGGAAGATGTCGATCAGATTGACCACCGACAGGATCGGGTCCTCGGTCTCGGGTTCGTGCAGCAGTTTCAGGCTCATGCTGCCTGGCTCCGCAGCGCCTCGATTTCGAGCATCTCCTCGGCCAGCCAGCGGCGACGCACATTGACCACCCAGTAGGTGATGGAGGCGGCGATCAGGGCCAGGATGACGGCCGAGAAGGCGATGGTCAGGTTGTCCGAAACCTTGGCCAGATTGCCGTCAGACAGCGATTTCAGCGCCGGGCCCATGGGGATCATGGTGGCGACCAGGCCGAGCATAGGGGTGACCCGGCTGGCGATGCGCGGCGCCTCGAGCAGCTTGTGGGCGATCACGTCGAGATCGTCTACGGTCAGGCCGAAATTTTGCCGAAAAATGGAAACCAACGGCCGCCCCTGGCCGCGCCGGCGATAGAAGGCGAGCAGCGCGAACTCGCCGAGCACCCAGAAGGCGTAGAGGAAGAGGGCGGCGATCAGGACCAGCGTCGGAATCAAAAAGAGCTGGGAGATCTGGTACATCGACAGTTCGATCAGGTTGGCTTGCATAAAGTCTCCGGGGGCGTAAAAAGGGATTCAGGATCGGGGGGCGGATGCCGCCAGTTCGCGCTCAAGCGACTGGCGCAGGGTGCCGATGGCCGGTTGGCGGGCATAGTCGGCGACCATCTGGTAAGGGTCGATGCGGCGCCCGCCGGGCATCAGGATCAGCGGCGGCACCTTGTTCATGGGGCTTGGGGTGTTGCTCCACTGGCCCCCGTGATGGCGAACCAGCACCTCGCCGACGTATTGGCCGAGAAAATGCACGAAGGCCCGGTAATCAGCCCCCTTGGTCTGCTTGGCGCGGGGCTCGCCGCCGGGCGCGTGCTCCATCAGCACCCGTTCGATTTCGATCAGGCTGTCCGTGCTGTAGTCGAGACGCCCACCGGCCTTGTTGAGATTACCGATGAAGCCATCGAGTATCCGGGTAAGCGCCATGCGCCGGACATCGACCTGGTAGCGCACCACGCCGCACTCCTCGGCGGGCAAGGCGCCGACCGTCAGCCGCTCGGTGTGGCGGGAGCCGTCGGCCTGGGTGATGAAATAGTCGAAAGTGGCGACGCGGCTGGCCTCGTGCGGCGCCGCTGCCTGGGCCTGGCGAAATGCCAGCAGATCACGCCGCGTCGGCTTGCTGGCTGGCTGCAGCATGACCTTGGCCATTTTCAGCCACTCTTCCTTCTTCTGCTGGCTTCGGTAATGGGAGGTGCCGCTCTCCCAGGCTGCTTCGAAAAGGCCGCTGTCGACCAGCGCCAGAAAGGCGCGGGCATGATCCTGGGCGCGTTGCAGGTCGGTGCAGGCCAGTTCCGGGCTGTGGCTGGCCGGGCTTTCTGCGGCTACCGTCAGGCCGCTGCCGGCAGAGAGCAGAAGGATGGCGAGAAGGTGGTTCATAGGTGTCGAACTCCCGCTTCGATAGCCAGCACCTGGAACAATTCGATGATGTCCGACACCAAAAAAACGATGCCGGCCGTGCTCACGCCGGAAAGGGCCGATACGATCAACAGGCGGCTCAGCCGATCATCGTTGTCGCACGTCGGCGCCACGATTTCCAAGCTATGTGTTTGGGGCATGGGGTGCTTGGGGCTTGGGTTGGGGGACGGGCTTACCACTTGCCCTCCAGCGAAAGCAGCACGCTGCGCTGGCCGCGCTCGGTCGTCGCCAGCGACCAGCGGTCGCTGCCCGACCAGGCGTTGGCCAGGCGGCGGGTGTCGGTGCCGAGCACGTTCTGCAGTTCGAGCCGCAGATTGAACTGCGCTGTCAGGCGGCGAGCGGCGTAGAGATCGAGTACGGGGCGCGCTTTTTGTTGCGTCGCCAGTTCGCCGGCGACGGCGCTTCGGGTCCGGCCGTAGAGATTGAACTGGAAGCCGGCGCTGGCCTGCCAGGCGGCCAGCGCCTGGTCGATGCCGAGGCTCCACTGGTAGCGCGGCAGGTCGCGGGCGTCGCGGCTGATGCCGAGGCGCTCGTCGTCCACCCGGGCCTTGGGCAGCGTCAGGTGGCTGCGAAGCGCGGCGCCTTTCCAGCCGAAGGCGTCGCCCTTCAGCCTGGCGTCGAGCTCCAGCCCCCAATGGCGGGCCGTGCCTTCGTTGTGGGGGCGGTCGACCCAGCGGCTGCCCTCCAGCGCCGTGCGGCGTTCGATGAAATCCTCGGTTCGCCGCAGGTAAAAATTGGCGCCCAGGGTGCCGGCTTCGTTCGGCAGGTGTTTGTCGAGCGCCAGTTCCCAGTTGATGTTGCGCTCGCTCCTGAGCTCGGGGTTGCCGGCCCGATCGGGTTCCAGCGGGCTGTTGAAGGTGGCATTGGCTACGGTCAGGCCGGAAATTTCCTCCAATTTCGGCGATTTCAGGCCGGCGCCCAAGGACGAACGCAGGATCAGATCCGGGGCCAATTCGTAGCGCCCGGCCAGCGATGGCGCCAGTTGCCCGGCGTTGTGCCGGCGGCCTTCGGCTTCGAGTGCGACGTGCTCGCCGCGCAGGCCGTAGGTCAGCGTCAGCGCCTTGGCCGCCTGCCATTCGTGCTGCAACCAGGCCGTCCACTGCTTGGCGCTGGCTTCGAAATCGCCGGCATAAACGCTGGCGCCGGTGGCGCGCTGGCTTTCCTCGCGCCGGTGCCAGCTCTGCTCTATGCCGGCCGACAACAGACCGTCGCCGACCGGGCGGTCGAGGCGCAGGGCGGAGGAAAATTCCCGCTCGTCACGGCTGATTTCCTCGCGGCCGTTCGTCCGGTTGCCGCCGGCGTCGATCCAGGCCCGGTCGGTATCCTGCTCGCGGCGGGCGCCCATCACGGCGACGCGGCCGGACAGTTTGCCGAGGCCGGTCTTGCGCTCGCCCTCGGCGCGCAGGCGGGCGATGGTCAGCTGGCTTGCCTCGCGCTCGCGGCGGCTGCCGTCGGCGGCCAGCCCGCTGCCGGCGACCGGGTCGGCGTAGGCGTCGCGGCTGAAGTCGCCGCTGCGCTCGCCGCGGTTATGGTAGAGACTGGGCCACAGCGACAGACTGCCTTCGCCGTCGCGCCAGGTCAGGCGCGGCGAGACGATGAATTCGTCCAGCGTGTACGGGCTGCTTTCCTTTTCTTCCTGCCACAGCGTGCGCGTGCCGCCGCTGGCCTGCTGGCGGCGGGTGGTTTTTTCCAGCGGCATGGCGTGGTGATTGACGGTGATCGGCACGATCCACGAGAAGCCTTTGTCGCCGCCGCCCAGGCTGGCGGTGAACTGGCCGTTCGGTTCGTCACCGCGCAGGCCGGCCGCCGCCCGGATGGCCGTCGATGTCGTCGGCCTGGTCTTCTTCATGATCAGGTTGACGGTGACCGGCGCGCTGCCGCCATGCTCGGCCGAGGCGCCGCGCAGGATCTCGACGCGCTCCAGTTCGCCCGAGGGCAGGCGGCCGACCGTGGTCAGCGCGTAGCGGGAATTGGCCGACGGCCGTTCGCCATCGATCAGGAACTGCACCGCATCGCGCCCCATGCCGCGTGCGTTGGCGCTCGGCCCGCCGTCGCCGCTGTGGGCGCCGGCCTCGATGCCGGGCAGCTTGCGGATCACCTCGCCGACGGTCAGCCCGCCCAGCGCTTCGATGTCCTTGCGGTCGATCACCGTCTTCTGGGTGACGGCGGCCTGGCGTTCGGCTTCGACTTCGCTGCTCGCGGTGACGGTGACTTCCTGGAGCGTCGTCGTCGGCGGCTCGGCGTTGGCGACGGCTGCAGATGCCGCCGCAAGCAATGCGACGACGGGACGCAGCCGGCGTTTCACGCTGTCCTCCGTTGCCGACGAACGGTCGTCAGGGCGCCGCCCAAGGTGGCGAGCAGCAGCAGGCCGCTGCCGGCCAGCGCCAGCGGCGGCATTTCCGGCGGACGGTTGTCCACTTTTTCCAGCTGCATGCCGGTGATCTGCGGCGGGGCTGACTGCGGAGGTGGAGCGACCAGATCGGCGGCGCTCTGCGGCCGGGTCGGCGACGGTGCGGGGGCCGGCAACGGCGCCACCAGGCCAAAGCCCTCGGCGGCGAATTTCTCGAAAGTGGCGTTGTCGCTCTTGACGTCGTAGCGCCTGGCCAGTTCGCGATAACGCTGCTTCAACTCGGCGACGGTCTTGGCATCGGCCTGCCAGTAGCCGTGGCGGGCCATTTCCAGCATTTTCTCGAGGCTCTGGGCCAGCGCGTGCGGGTTGTTCTTCTCGAACCAGTCTTTCAGCCCCAGCTTGTGCTTGTCGCGGACGTAGACGTCGACGAATTCCTGCCATTGGTCGTCGCGGACGATCTCGCGCGATACCGTGGTCCACCCGGTGAAGTTGTTGATGCCGTCGAGCACCTGCAGCGTGCCGGCATAACCCTCGGCCATCAGGCCCTGGATGTAGCCGGGGTGGAAATTGCGAGTGGCGAGTTCCTTGGCCAGGAACTTGTCGGCGCCTTCGATCCGCCCGCCCTTGCCATCGGCGCCGCTGTTGCGCAGGTTGGCGATGTACAGTTCCGGCGCCTTGCCGTCGAGCGCCCGCACCGCCGCGCCGATGCCGCCGAGGTACTGAAACGGGTCGTCGGTGGTCAGCATGCCGTAGAGATTGGAGGTGCGCGCCAGCACGGCGCCCTCGGTGCCTTTCAGGTGCTCGGCGTAGAGGTTGAGGCGGGCCGCCTTGCCCTCGGCGCCGGCAATGCCCTGAGCGCCCCAGTCGGCCTCGTCGGCGCCGTAGGCGAACTGCATCTTGGAGAGGTAGAGATTGGCCAGCTTCTTGTCGGCTTCGCCCCGGCTCTTCCAGGTGTCGGTGGCCAGTGCCGCGTCGTCCAGGCCGGTGCCGTAGCGGCCGGACTCGGACGAGAAGATGCGCGTCTCGGCGGCCTTGTTGGCAGCTGCTTCCGGGATGCCCTGGGCGACCAGGCGCTCGGCGATGGCCCGGCTGTTGGCGTACAACGGATTGTCGGCCTCGTTGGCGCGGGCGGCCAGTTGCACGGCCTTGGCCAGTTGCTTCATGGCGTTGGGGAAATGGTCGCGGTAGAGGCCGGTGGCGGAGAGCACGACGTCGACGCGGGGGCGCTTCAGTTGTTCGCGCGGTACCAGTCTGACGTCGATGACCCGGCCGCCGGCATCCCACACCGGCTCGACGCCCATGGTCCACAGCGCCTGCGCTTCGAGGATGCCCTGATGGCGCATGGTTTCGACCGACCACAGCGAGAAGGCGAGTTTCTTCGGGGCGCGACCGGCCTTGGCGGTCTGCGCGGCGATCAGCGCGTCGGCCGCTTCCTTGCCGGCTTCCCAGGCTTGCTTGGTCGGCACCCGCGAGGGGTCGAAGCCATACAGGTTGCGGCCGGTCGGCAGGGCGTCCGGGTTCTTGATCGGGTCGCCGCCGTAGGAGGTCGGCCGATGCTGGCCGGCCAGCGCCGCGAGCAGGCCTTCGATTTCGCCCTGGGCGCCGAGTTCAGCATACCAGCGGCGGCCTTGTGCCAGCTTTTCGGCCATGGCCTGCTCAGCGGGCAAGGCAGTCTTGCCGGTCAGCGCCTCGGCCAGCATCCTGAACGGCGGGGTGCTGGTCAGCTTGGTGTAGTCACCGACGAAGGTTTCGTCGAGATCGTCTTCCTTGACGCCCATGATGCGGGCGGCGGTTTCGTGGAAGCCCTTGCCGAGCATCAGTAATACCGTGCCCAGCCGATGCTTGTCCTGCGGTGGCGTGCCGAAGGTGTGCAGGCCGAGCGGCTGGGCGGTCTGCGCCAGTTCGTGCAGGTGGTCGTGCAGCGCGTCGATGAAGGCGCGGAACTCCTGCTCGATACGGGTCTCGCTCCAGCCCATGTCGAGGCCGATGCGTTCCTTGTTGACCCGTCTTTTCAGGTCGGCCGCCAGCTTGTCCTTGACCGCGCCGTCGTCCTGCGCCAGCCATTGGTGCAGCAGGTCGTGGATGATGGTCAGTGTTTCGTGCAGGCCGGCCGGGGCGAAGGGCGGCGTCTGGTGGCTGACGATCACCGCCCGGCCGCGCCGCTTGGCCTGCAGCGCTTCGCCGATGTTGTCGACGATGTAGGGATAGACCACCGGCACGTCGCCGACGGCGAGCAGCGGGTAATCGGTGACGGCCAGGCCGCGCTCCTTGCCGGGCAGCCATTCCTGCGAGCCGTGCGTGCCGTAATGGACCAGCGCGTCGGCCTTGAACTGCTCGCGCAGCCACAGGTAGTGGGCGAGGTAGAAGTGGGAAGGCGCCGCCTTGGTCGAGTGGTAGAGGGCCTTTTCCTTGTCTTCCCAGCGTTCGCCGCGTGGCGCCTGGGGGCTGAAAACGATCTTGCCGACGGCCAGGCGGGGGATGACGAACACCGGCTCGCCGCGGTCCACGATGACCATGGCCGACTTTTCCGGATCGCCCCAGCGCTCGCGCAGTTCGTCCTGGACGGCGACCGGCTGGCGCTGCAGCCAGGTTTTGTAGACGGCGACCGGCAGGCGCTCGGCCAGGCCGTCGCGCAACAGGCCGGCCAGTTCGCCGTCGCGGTAGAAGGGGGCGAGCAGGCGTTGCAGGCTCTTGATCAGGCTTTCTTCGGTTTCGCCGTGGGTATCGTAGCCGGCATCGCGCAGGGCCTTGAGTGTGGTTTCGAAGCTGCGCGGCAGGTTCATGAACGAGGCCGACATGTTCTTTTCGCCCGGCGGGTAGTTCCAGAACAGCATCGCCACCTTCTTCTCGGCATTCGGCAGGCGCTGCAGGCGCACCAGCTTGAGCGCCTTATTGACCACGGCGGCCGTCTGTTCCGGCAGGGGGACGACCTCGCCGGTCTTTTTGTCCGAGGTGCTGGCGACGATGGCATCGACGATGCCGGCGTATTCGCCCTGGGCCAGGTAAAAGGGGACGTCGATCAGCGGCACGCCCTGCGGGTCGGCACGCCAGGCCGCTTCGTCGCCCTTGCGGTAGGCCAGCGCCTGGATGACCGGGATGCCGAGTGCGGCCAGCTCCTGGCGCCGGCCTTCGGGGTCAAGGACGATCTGGGTGTTGATCACCGCGTCGGCAATTGGCTTGCCGTCGACGGTCAGCATTTTTTTGTGCGGGCCGAGGACGCCGGCGTAGTAGGGCAGGGCGATGGCGCCGCCGGCTTCGATGCGGGCGATCAGGTCGTCGATGAAAGTGGTCTGTTCGGCGCCGATGTAGATCTGGTGGAAGGCGATGGCGATGGTCGGCGGCCGTTTGGCGAGGGCGATGCCGCGCCATTTGAAATACTCGGCCGGCGTCGCGAAGACGCGATTGGGCGCTTGCGGATGGTAGATCGCTTCATCCGGGAAAACGAAAGGCGGTGCGACCTGGGGCAGCGGCTGGCCGCGCAACTGGGCAGTCAGGGTGGCGAAGAAGCCTTCGTAGTTGGCGCGGCCGCCGTTGGTGTAATAGGCGTGCAGCTTGGCGGCGACTTCCCGCGGCAGGCCGGCGCCGGCCGGGCCGTCGTCCTTCATCCACAGCTGCGGCGTGGTCAGGCCGTCCAGCGCCTTGCCGAGCTTGCTCTTGACGACGTCCTGCATGTGGCTGCGGGCGGCGTCGAAGACGATCAGATCGCGGTTGGCGAGCAGTTTGGCGGCCTGATCGGCGCTCAGGCGCTCGGCGAAGGTGAATGCTACGGTCAGGCCGTTTTTTTGCCCAATTTCGGAAATGACCTTGAACTTGCCGGGCGGTACCGGCGAGGCGGCGATGATCAGGACGTTGCTGGCCTGACAGGCCAGGCTGAGGAAAACGGCGGCGACGCCGAGCAGAAGGCGAAAGAGGCTCACGATTGGGCTTTCCCCGCTGGGCGGATGGAAACGGGGAGCGCCGCCGGGCCGGGGGCCGGGGGCGCGATGCGGGACAGGGCGGTTGGCGGGGTCATGGCTGGCATCGGTCGGCTGGCGGATAGATGCATGGAATCAGTGGAGAATGCGGGCGTCGGTTGGCGGGGTGTCGTCGGCGATGGCATGGCGCAGTTGCAGCCATTCCTTTTCCAGGCGTTGCCCGACCTGCTTGAGGAGCGGGTCGATGGCGCTGTCCGGGTAGCGTTGCAGCAGGGCGAGCTGGCGACCGATCAGGGCGGCCTGACGGGGGCAGCCAGCGATCGAGAAGCGGGTCATCAGGTTGAGCAGGGAGGCCATCAGGGCGCCGGCATCGGGCAGATCGGGCATGGCTTGTCTCCAAAAAAGCGCCGGCAGCCTTTTCGGGGGCTGCCGGCGCAAGCGCGGGTTAGAAGTCGGCCTGGAAAGCGACGCGCAGATTGCGCCCGGGCTGGGTGTAGAAATCGACGGCAGTCAGGCTGGTGTCGGCCTGGCGGATATCGCCCCACAGCCAGTATTTCTGGTCGAACACGTTGTTCAGTGCGACGACCAGGCGAGTGTTCGCCGTCGGCCGGATCCAGGCCGCGAAATCGGAGACGGCATAGCCCGGGGTGCGGAACCAGACTTCGTCGCTGTCATCGACACGATCCTTGCCGGCGGCGGCACGCAAGCGCCATTCGCCGCCCCAGCGGCCAACGTCGTAGCCGAGGCCAAGGGACAGGCGCAACGGTTCGACGCTGTTGAGCGGCACGCCGGAGTCGGTGTTCTCGCCGTGGGCGTAGGCGATCGCGCCATCGACGCGCCAGTTGGGAGCGAAATCCCAGCCACCGCGGAACTCCGCGCCGTAGATGCGGACGTTGTTGAGGTTCCTCGACATATAGGTCGTGTAGTCGACGCTGCCGATGGTGATACACCCGGGATCGGCCGGGCAGCTCAGGCGAACGTTCTCGATGAAGTTCTTGTAGTGGTTGTCGAAGACTGTCGCCTGGGCACGCAGCGGCCCGCTGCTCAGGCGCATGCCGAGTTCGACGCCGACGCTGGTTTCCGGCTTGAGGTCCGGGTTGGGCGAGGTGGCGTAGAGCTGGGCGGCGTTGCGGAAGGCGCCATTGACTTCGTTGTAGTTCGGCGCCCGGAAACCGGAGGCGACCTGGCCGAACAGCGACCACTGCTCGTTGAACTTCCACTGGCCGCCCAGTTTGGGCGACAGGTGGCCGTGTTCCTGCTCGACCGCTTCGCGGCCGATGATGGTCAGCACTTGCTGGGCCAGGGCATCGACTTCGGGCTTGAGCCGGGTATGGTCGTAGCGGATGCCGGGGGTCAGCGCCAGGCGGCCGGCGAAGAGGGAGATTTCGTCCTGGGCGAAGAGGCCGACAGTGTCGGTGACGCCGTTGGCAAAATCGCGCAGGGGCCAGGATTCGCCGGCCAGGCCGTAGGTCACCGCGTTGGTGGCGAGGTTTTCGACACGGCCGTCGCGCAGGGTTTCGATGCGCTGGCGCATCAGGTCCGCGCCATAGGTCAGCAGGTGCGAAGTGGCGCCGAGCTGGAAGGCGGATTCGAGTTGCAGGCCGAGTCCGCTGGTCTGCTGCTCGAACTGGAAACGTTGCTCGATGGCGCAGGCAGCGGTCCCGGGGCGGGAGGCGGAGCAGCCGTTGGCGGCGCTGTAGGTGGTGTTCTCGCGGCGCTGCTGGTTGATGTTGTCGGTTTCGGCTTCCTGGTGGTAGGTCCTGGCGATCAGGCGGTCGTAGAAGAGATTCGACGCAGCGTGCTCGTATTCGAGGCTGATCCGTCCGCGCCGGGTTTCGTCGTCGCCGCTCATCGAGGTGATACGCGACAGCGAGGCCGGGATGCGCATGATTTCGGTCTGCGCTTCCTGTTCGCGCCCTTCGAGTGCCAGCGTCAGCTTGTGTCCAGCCAGCGGGCGCAGGATGAACTTGGCCAGCGCACCGCGATCGACGGTATCGCTGGGGTTGGGCGCCGAGCGCGTAGGGCCGAAGGTCTTGTCCTTGCCCTTGTTGTCGGCTTCGCTGCCGTTGGCCTGGGCGTAACCGAGGAGGACGTCGAACATCTCGCCGCGCCAGGCGCCGACCACGCTGCCGGACAGGGTGTCGGTGGCACCGAAGTAGCCGCCGCGCAGGCGTACACCCTGTTTTTTGTCGCCCTTGGCGATGTCTTCGGGGTTCAGCGTCAGGTAACCGACGACGCCGCCGATGGCGTCCGAGCCATAGAGGCTGGAGGACGGTCCGCGCACGATTTCGAGCTGGCGCAGGAAGTCGGGCATCGGCGCCGAGGGGGCGCTCATCGTGTAGTTGGTCGGGCCGCCGCCGTTGAAGTAATCGGGCTGACGAACGCCATCGACGATCTGGATCACGCGGTTGTCTTCGATACCCCGGATGTTGACGCGCGTCGCGCCGTGCCGGCGCAGGTCGCGGGCCATCGAGACATCCGGTTCGTCGCGGAAGAGATCGGCGTCGTCGACCGGCAGGCGTTTGTCCAGCGTGTCGCGGTTGATGCTGGTGACCGTGGCATTGACGGTGTCGATATCGGCTTCGTGCCGGGTGGCGGTGACGACGGTGGAGCGCAGTTGCGTCCCTTCGTCGAGCCCGTGACTGGCGGAAGAAATGGCGGCAAGCAGGAGCGGAATAACCCGCAGGGCGTGGCGCGACGGATGGCGCGGCATGAGAAAGACCTCCAGACGATGGAAATAACGGCTGGCTGCCTTACTGACGGACTAGGTGGCTGGCTGAGAATTGATGGCGCAAGCGGGCGCCAAGCAATAACTTTACATGTAACGAGAATGATTCGCAATAGCGATTGGGCGGCGATGCGACAGGCTGGTGGGCGTAGACGTGCCAAAACGCGCGGCCGACGGGCGTCGGCGCGTTTTTTGGCTTATTTCAATTTTGGCTGTTTTTTGGGGCCGACTGCGCTACGAAGGAAGTCCCCTTGGGGGATAGCATTTGCCTCGGTCGGCCCGAATGCTCAGGCGACGCCGGCGCTGTGCGCCTGCTGGTCGGCCCAGTAGCTGGAGCGGACCATCGGGGCGCAGGCGGCGCCGGAGAAGCCCATCTTCAGCGCTTCCGTTTCGAACATCTTGAAGGTGTCGGGATGGACGTAGCGGCTGACCGGCAGGTGATGGCCGGAGGGGGCGAGGTACTGGCCGATGGTCAGCATCTCGACGTCGTTGGCGCGCAGGTCGCGCATCACGTCGAGGATTTCCTCGTCGGTTTCGCCGAGGCCGACCATCAGGCCGGACTTGGTCTTGACCTGCGGGTAGCGCGCCTTGAACTGCTTCATCAGGGCCAGCGAATGGGCGTAATCGGCGCCCGGGCGGGCCTGCTTGTAGAGGCGGGGCACCGTTTCCATGTTGTGGTTGAGGACGTCGGGCAGACTGGCGCCGAGGATGTCGATGGCGATCTCCATGCGGCCGCGGAAGTCGGGGACCAGGGTTTCGATGGTGGTCTTCGGCGAGGCCTCGCGCACGGCGCGGACGACGTCGACAAAGTGCTGGGCGCCGCCGTCGCGCAGGTCGTCGCGGTCGACGCTGGTGATCACCACGTACTGCAGCTTCAGCGAGGAGACGGAGTCGGCCAGCTCGGCCGGTTCGTTCGGGTTGGGCGGCAGCGGCTGGCCGTGGCCGACGTCGCAAAACGGGCAGCGGCGGGTGCAGATGTCGCCGAGGATCATGAAGGTCGCCGTGCCGCGGCCGAAGCATTCGCCGATGTTGGGGCAGGCGGCTTCTTCGCAGACGGTGTGCAGCTTCTTCTCGCGCAGCATGGTCTTGATTTCGCCGAAGCGTCCGGCGCTGTTGCCGGCCTTGACGCGTATCCACTCCGGTTTGCGCAGCGGCGCATCGACGGGGACGATCTTGATTGGAATGCGCGCGGTTTTCAGCTCGCCTTTTTGTTTGACGCCTTTTTCAGCCATGTTTTGAGTCCAGTTGCTGTAGCAAGTGTTGAGAGAGTTGCTCGCCCGCCTCGTGAGCGGTGAGCGGAAGGTGCAGGTCTTTGGTCTGGATGACCTTCAAACCAGCATAGCCGCAGGGATTGATTGCGGCAAAGGGGGAAAGATCCATATCGACATTGAGCGACACGCCGTGGTAGCTGCAGCCGTTGCGGATGCGCAGGCCGAGGGCGGCGATCTTGGCGTCGCCGACATAGACGCCGGGGGCGCCGTCGCGGCGCTCGGCGGTGACGCCGTGCTCGGCCAGCAGATCGATGACCGCCTGTTCGATGGCGCTGACCAGCTCGCGCACCTTGATTTTCAGGCGCGGCAGGTCGAGCAGCAGGTAGATCACCACCTGGCCGGGGCCGTGGTAGGTGACCTGGCCGCCGCGGTCGATCTTGACGATGGGGATGCCGACATCTTCAAGGATATGTTCGGGTTTGCCGGCCTGGCCGAGCGTGTAGACCGGCGGATGCTCGACGATCCACAACTCGTCGGGCGTTTCGGCGGTGCGGGC
>CAIXSK010000240.1 GCA_903922075.1 uncultured beta proteobacterium
AGTTGCTTCTCGATATTACCGCCGAGCACGATGTCGGTACCGCGACCGGCCATGTTGGTGGCGATGGTGACCATGCCGGGGCGACCGGCCTGGACGACGATCTCGGCTTCACGGGCATGCTGCTTGGCGTTGAGGACCTGGTGCGGCAACTGTTCCTTGTCGAGCAGGCTGGACAACAACTCCGAGGCTTCGATCGAGGTCGTGCCGACCAGCACCGGCTGGCCGCGTTTGGCGCAATCCTTGATGTCGGCAATGATCGCCGCGTGTTTCTCGTCGGCCGTCTTGAAGACCAGATCGTTCATGTCCTTGCGGACCATCGGCCGGTGGGTCGGGATGACGACAGTTTCCAGACCGTAGATCTGGTGGAATTCGTAGGCTTCGGTGTCGGCCGTGCCGGTCATGCCGGCCAGCTTTTCGTACATGCGGAAATAATTCTGGAAGGTGATCGAGGCCAGTGTCTGGTTTTCGGCCTGGATCTGCACGCCCTCCTTGGCTTCGACGGCCTGGTGCAGGCCATCCGACCAGCGACGACCGGACATCAGGCGACCGGTGAATTCGTCAACGATGACCACTTCGCCGTTCTGCACGACGTAATGCTGGTCCTTGTGGAACAGCGTCATGCCGCGCAGGGCGGCATTGAGATGGTGCATGAGCGTGATGTTGGCGGCGTCGTACAGGCTGGTGCCTTCCTTGAGCAGGCCGGACTCGGCGAGCAACTGCTCGGCGTGTTCGTAGCCGGCTTCGGAGAGATGAACCTGATGGCCCTTCTCATCGACCCAATAGTCGCCCGCGTCCGCTTCTTCCTGCGCCCGCGTCAGATTGGGGACGATGTCCTTCATGCGCAGATAGAGGTCGGTATGGTCTTCAGCCTGGCCGGAAATGATGAGCGGCGTCCGCGCTTCGTCGATGAGGATGGAGTCCACTTCGTCGACGATGGCGAAATTGAGTGCGCGCTGGACGCGTTCGCCGGCCGTATAGACCATGTTGTCGCGCAGATAGTCGAAACCGAATTCGTTATTGGTGCCGTAGGTAATGTCGGCCGCGTAAGCCGCTTGCTTGGCCTCGTGGTCCATCTGCGACAGGTTGACGCCGACGCTCAGGCCGAGGAAGCGGTGCAGACGCCCCATCCAGTCCGAGTCGCGGGTCGCCAGGTAGTCGTTGACCGTGATGACATGGACGCCCTTGCCGGAGATGGCATTGAGGTAGGCGGGCAGCGTGCCGACCAGCGTCTTGCCTTCGCCGGTCCGCATTTCGGCGATCTTGCCGTCGTGCAGGACCATGCCGCCGATCATCTGGACGTCAAAGTGGCGCATACCCAAAGCGCGCACACCGGCTTCGCGAACGACTGCAAAGGCTTCAGGCAGCATGGCATCAAGCGTTTCACCATTGGCGTAGCGCTGGCGGAACTCGTCGGTCTTGGCGCGCAACTGTTCGTCACTCAGCACCTGCATGGCGGGCTCGAACGCGTTGATGCGCTTGACGGTCAGGGAGTATTGTTTGATCAGCCGGTCATTGCGGCTGCCGAAAATCTTTTTGAGTAGGCCGGATATCATCGCGATGGAATAGGGTTTGCGCAGTGCGGCAAAACGGCGATTCTAACACGCCCCCATGACCCGATGATGACGACCTAAATCAAGGCATTCGGCGACGGATCAACGGCGCTTGACCAGGGCGAACTCATCCCCCTGCTTGAGGAAATGTGCCGGATTCTGCGCCACACCGAGCATGCGCACCTCGAAATGCAGATGCGGCCCGGTCGAGCGGCCGGTCGTCCCGACCGCGCCGATTCGCTCGCCCCGCTTGATCAGCATGCCGGGTTTGACCTCCATGACGGACAGGTGGGCATAGCGCGAGGACAGGCCGTCGCCGTGATCGACGTCGACCAGATTGCCGTATTCCGGATGATAGGCGGCCGAGAGCACCACGCCATCGGCCGCGACGACGACCGGCGTGCCGGTTTCGGCGGAGAAATCGAGGCCCTCGTGCATGGCGCGCACACCGGCGACCGGATCGGCACGGTGGCCGAAAACCGACCCCAGGGCGGCATTCTTGACCGGCAAGGTGGTCGGCAACAGGCGATCCTTGACACGTTTCTCGAGCAGCTTGAATTCGAGGAAGCCGAGATCATCGGTTCGCCGTTCGACCTCGCTGGCCAAGCGGTCGATTTCCGCCTGCAACTCGACTGGGGTCAGCACCGCGATGAACGGCCCCCCCTGCCCTGGCTTGGCCAAAACAGCAGCGGCTTGCGGCTCGCGCTTGATTCCGGCCAGCCCGGAAACCCGATCGCCCATGGCGTCCAATTGCAGCACGCGGGCCTGCAGTTCGCCCAGGCGGGTTGCCATCAACTGCAGATTGTTGTCGAGGTAATCACGGGTTTTCCGGGTTTCCTGAAGCTGCAGGGAAACCAGCAGGTCTTCAACAAGCGGCAGGCGCAGATGAACCGACAGCCAGGAAAAAAGGGCCGAAGTCGAGAAGACCAGCACCAGGAAGACGAACAGCGTCGCAACCAGATGCCGAGGCATAATGGTGATTGTGCGCGCCGCTTTCAGGTGACGCGAAACCAGAATAATCTGCACGGAACCTCCCATGTACAAAGGGCCTGAGCAATACCTCGACAGCGACGCCGCCGCGGGCCGCATCATGGCTCACGCACGCCTGCTGCTCAAGCTCTCGCGTCGCTTCGAAGCGGTCGCCCCGGTCGGGCTGCGCCACGCCGCTCACGTTGCGAATTACAAGTCGGGGAAAATCATTATCCACGCCGATAACGGCGCAGTCGCCGCCAAGATTCGCCAGTTGAGTCAGCGCTTGAGCGACGAGTTATCGAAAGGAGGGACGGAGTGTAGCGGCATCGAGGTGAAAGTTCAACCCCGCCAAATTCCTTGCCAATCAACGAGTTCTACTCAAAAACCTTTGTCCGACAAGGCCATTGGAATGCTGCGATCCACTTCAGAAACCTTGCCCAAAGGTCCGCTCAGGGCAGCGCTGGAGCGCCTGCTGGTGCGCAGCGCTAAAGCGGAATGATCGCCAGGCGCTCGATGAACATCAGCGCGAAGACGATCAGGGCAAAGACGATACCGTACTTGAAGAGACGCCCACTCAGGGCAAGATAACTGCGGTTGCCGGTCAGCGCATAGATCAGCAGACCGGCGCCGATGGCGACGACCAGAATGGCTGCCAGAAGACGCAGCAGCCACATCGCTATTTACGCTGCCTGTTCGAGCCAGCGCGTGACGCCGCTCGGCGCGTATTCGGCCTGCTCGAAGGTGGCGATTTCCCAGGACTCCCGCTGTTCGAGCAGGGCACGGGCCAGTTGGTTGTTCAGCGCATGGCCGCCCTTGTGCGACGAGTAGGCGGCAAGCAGCGGATGGCCGAGCAGGTAGAGGTCGCCGATGGCGTCGAGTATCTTGTGTTTGACGAACTCGTCGCCATAACGCAGGCCATCCTGGTTCAACACACGGAATTCGTCGAGGACGATGGCGTTTTCCAGACCGCCGCCGAGGGCGAGGCCGTTTTCGCGCAGGTATTCGACTTCCTGCATGAAGCCGAAGGTACGGGCGCGGGCGACTTCGCGGGTGTAGGACTGCTCGGCGAAATCGATTTCGGCCTTCTGGGCCGACTTGTCGATGGCCGGATGGTTGAAGACGATGGAGAAGGCCAGTTTGTAGCCGTCATACGGCTCGAAGCGCGCCCACTTGTCGCCGTCGCGGACTTCGATCGGTTGCGTGACGCGGATGAATTTCTTGGCGACGTTCTGCTCCTCGATGCCAGCCGACTGGATCAGGAAAACAAACGGCGCCGCCGAACCGTCGAGGATGGGCACTTCCGGCGCATCCAGATCGACCCAGGCATTGTCGATGCCGAGTCCGGCGAGCGCCGACATCAGGTGTTCGATGGTACCGACCTTGACCCCGTCCTTTTCCAGACAGGAGCACATGCGCGTATCGCCGACCATGAAAGCCTTGGCCGGAATATCGATCGGCTCGGGCAAATCGACGCGACGGAAGACGATGCCGGTATCCGGGGCGGCCGGGCGCAGGATCATGTTGACCTTGACGCCACCGTGCAGGCCAACGCCGGAGGCGCGGATGACGGTCTTCAACGTGCGTTGCTTGAGCATGCTAAGTGTTTGAATGATTGGGGAAGGCAGCGGATTGTAACACAAGCCGCCGCCACCCTTTTTCAGAGAGAGTTTTTGTTACATCAATCCGCCTGCTTGCGCAGGAAAGCCGGAATGTCGTAACGATCCACACCGCTGTTGGCCAGCGCCTCGACCGTCACGTTGCGATTGCCCTTGCGCACCACGGCCGGAACGTCGGCAATCTGGTTGTAGTCGATGGCCGGGCCGGCGGCGAAAGCGACGGCATCGCTGGTCCCCGTCGCCTGGACGAGAACCGGCTGCTGGAAGACTTCCGGCTTCGGACGAGCCACGGCAGCAACCTGGCCAAGGCCGGTGGCAACCACGGTGACGCGCAGGGCATCGCCCATCAGTTCGTCATAAACCGCACCGAAGATGATGTGGGCGTCTTCGGCGGCGAAGGCCTTGACGGTGTTCATCACCTCGTTGACTTCCTTCATCTTCAGGTTGCCCTTGGCGGCGGTGATATTGACCAGCACGCCCTTGGCGCCGGACAGGTTGATGCCTTCGAGCAGCGGCGAGGCAACAGCCTGCTCGGCGGCGATGCGGGCGCGGTCGACGCCGGCGGCGGCGGCAGAACCCATCATGGCGCGGCCCATTTCACCCATCACCGTGCGCACGTCTTCGAAGTCGACGTTGACCAGGCCCGGGTAGGTAATGATTTCGGCGATGCCGCCAACGGCATTTTTCAGCACGTCGTCGGCCGCCTTGAAGCAGTCGTCGACATCGGCGTCGTCGCCCATGACTTCCATCAACTTGTCATTGAGGATGACGATCAGCGAATCGACGTGCTTGGAGAATTCGGCGATGCCGGCTTCAGCCGACTTCATCCGCTTGCCGCCTTCGAAACCGAACGGCTTGGTGACCACGCCGACGGTCAGGATACCCATTTCGCGGGCGATCTCGGCGACCACCGGGGCGGCACCGGTGCCCGTGCCGCCGCCCATGCCGGCGGTGATGAAGGCCATGTGGGCGCCTTCCAGCGTGGCGCGGATTTCGTCGCGGTGTGCATCGGCGGCCGCCTTGCCAGCTTCCGGTTTGGCGCCGGCGCCGAGGCCGGTCTTGCCAAGCGACAGCTTGCTCGACGCAGCGCTGCGGCTGAGCGCCTGGGCGTCGGTATTGGCGGCGATGAACTCGACGCCGCTGACCCCTTCGCGAATCATGTGTTCGATGGCATTGCCGCCAGCGCCACCCACACCGAACACCTTGATGATGGTGCCGGTTTCCTCGTCCTTCTCGATGATCTCAAACATGGTCACTACCTCCTCTGAAAAAACTGTTCAACAACAAATCAAAAATTCTTGGCAAACCAGGACTTCATGCCGTCGAAGACGTCCTTGAAGCCCTGCTTTTCCTGGATCTTCTGGCCCCGCTTGCGCTGGGCCTGCGCTTCGAGCAGCAGGCCGTAGGCGGTCGAGAAGCGCGGGCTCTGCACGACGTCGGCCAGGCTGCCGGAATATTTCGGGTTGCCGAGGCGAACCGGCATGTGGAAGATTTCCTCGCCCAGTTCGACCATGCCCGGCATGACGCTGGCGCCGCCGGTCAGCACGATGCCGGAGGACAGCACTTCCTCGAAGCCGGCGCGGCGCAGTTCGTTCTGGATAAGCTCGTAGAGTTCCTCGACACGCGGCTGGATGACGTCGGCCAGGGCGCGGCGGCTCAATTTACGGCTCGGCCGGTCATCGACACCGGCGACATCGAGGTTCTCGCTGACGTCGGCCAGTTGCGACAGGGCGCAGCCGTACTTGCACTTGATGTCCTCGGCCTCGCGGGTCGGCGTGCGCAACGCCATGGCGATGTCGTTGGTGACCTGGTCGCCGGCGATCGGGATCACTGAAGTGTGGCGGATGGCGCCCTGCGTCCACACGGCGATGTCGGTGGTGCCGCCGCCGATGTCGATCAGGCAGACGCCGAGATCCTTCTCGTCCTCGGACAGCACGGCGTAGCTGGAGGCCAGCGGCTGCAGGACCAGGTCATTGACCTCCAGACCGCAGCGGCGGACGCACTTGACGATGTTCTGGGCGGCCGAGACGGCGCCGGTGACGATGTGGGTCTTCACTTCCAGACGCATGCCGCTCATGCCGATCGGCTCGCGGATGCCGTCCTGGCCGTCGATGACGAATTCCTGGGTGAGGATATGGAGGATTTCCTGGTCGGCCGGAATCGGCATCGCCCGCGCCGTTTCGATCACGCGATCGACGTCGCTGGCCGTCACTTCCTTGTCCTTGATCGCCACCATGCCGTTCGAGTTGAAGCTCTTGATATGGCTGCCGGCGATGCCGGTATAGACGTTGCTGACCTTGCAGTCGGCCATCAGCTCGACTTCCTGGATGACCCGGCTGATGGTGTGCACGGTGTCCTCGATATTGACCACGACGCCCTTCTTCAGGCCGCGCGAGTCCTGCGAACCCATGCCGATCACGTTGAGGTTGCCCTCGTTGTTGATCTCGGCGACCAGCGCGACGATCTTCGACGTCCCGATGTCCAGACCGACGACCAGATCCTTGTTGTCCCTGCTCATATGCTTACTTTCCCTTCGCCTCGCCCGCGATTCGCATCGCGAAACCATTCGGATACCGCAAATCCACCACTGCCGGCCGGACCGCCCGTTTGGCGACCGTTTCCTGATAAATCTCGATAAAGCGCGCCAGCCGGACGCCGACCGGCGATTTCTGCTGCTCGCGGCCGATATCGACCAACATCCCGTTCTGCAACTTCAACTGCCAGGCCAGGCGCGGCGACAGCGTTACCTGCACCGGCATTTCGCCGACCGTCTTGAACGAACCGACGAAATCGCCGTAATGCTTCAAGACTTCCTGCGCCGTGCCCTGCGGCCCGTACAGCAACGGCAACCCGCCCGACTCCGCCTCGGGCAACAGCGCCGCAAAGACTTCGCCGTAGCTGTTGACCAGCTCGCTGCGCCCTTCACCCCAGCGCGCCACCGGCTTGTGCTCCTCGACGCTGATCTCCAGACGGTCCGGCCATTGCCGCCGGACGTCCACCTTGCGCACCCAGGGCAGCTTCTCCAGTGCGCCACGCACCGCTTCCAGATTCAGGCTGAAGAAATTGCCCTTCAAGGCCTGCGGCAAGACCTGCTCCACTTCGCCGCGCTTGGTGTGCGGCAAGGCGTCGGCAAAGACGACATGGCGCACCGGCAAGGACGGCACGCGCACCAGCCAGACCGCGGCGGCGGCCAGCAACGCGGCGGCGGCGACCAGCATCAGCAGGTCGGCAATCGCGTTCAGCAGGTGCGGTTTGTTCCACATTCATCCACTCAATCGTTGGCGGCCAGTTCCAGGACGCGACGCACCAGGGCCGGGTAATCCAGGCCACTGACACGGGCCGCCATCGGCACCAGCGAATGGTCGGTCATGCCCGGCGCGGTGTTCACTTCCAGGAAGTAGTGCTTGCCGTCTTCGTCCATCAGGAAATCGACCCGGCCCCAGCCGCGGCCGCCGAGGACGCGGAAGGCTTCCAGCGCGCCCTGGCGGATTTCCATTTCCTGGGCTTCCGGCAGGCCGCAGGGGCAGAGGTACTGGGTGTCGTCGCGGTTGTACTTGGCCTCGTAGTCGTACCACTCGGTGGCCGGCTCGATCTTGATGATCGGCATGGCTTCGTCGCCGATGATGCCGACCGTGTATTCGCCGCCGAGCACACCCTTTTCGGCGATGACCAGCGGGTCGAGTTTGGCCGCAGCTTCGTAAGCCGCCTTCAGGGCGCCGCGCTGCTTGACCTTGGTGA
Organism: uncultured beta proteobacterium; assembly: GCA_903922075.1. Taxonomy (GTDB): domain Bacteria; phylum Pseudomonadota; class Gammaproteobacteria; order Burkholderiales; family Rhodocyclaceae; genus Azonexus. The sequence continues at coordinate 7,877 of CAIXSK010000240.1, forward strand.
TGCCGATCGACGAGCCTTCGTGCGCCGGCTTGACGAACAGCGGCAGGCCAAGCTGTTCCTCGACTTCGGCAAAGTCGGAATCGGCGGTCAGCACCGCGTAATCCGGGATCGGCAGGCCGGCGGCACGCCACATCAGCTTGGTGCGGAACTTGTCCATGGCCAGCGCCGAGGCCAGCACGCCGGAACCGGTGTAGGGAATGTGCATGACCTCCAGGGCGCCTTGAATGGTGCCGTCTTCGCCGTGCCGGCCGTGCAGCGCGATGAAGGCGCGGTCGTAGCCTTTCAGCGCATCGAGCGGCTGCGAGGCGGGATCGAAGGCATGGGCGTCGATGCCCTGGCCCTGCAGGGCGGCCAGCACGCGCGACCCGCTGTTCAGCGAGACTTCGCGCTCGGCGGACGTACCACCGAAAAGGACGGCGACCTTGCCAAAATCAGACATGCTTTGCTCCACAATATTTTTCAAATTTGGCCAAAATTTCCGGCCGACCGTAGCATTCGGGTTTCATGACTGCCCCGCCAGCTTGCCCGGCACCGCGCCGATCGAACCGGCACCCATGCACAGCACCACGTCGCCGTCGCGGGCGACATCCATAATGGTTTGCGGCATCGCCGCGATGTCCTCGACGAAGACCGGCTCGACCTTGCCGGCAACGCGCAGGGCACGGGCCAGCGCGCGGCCGTCGGCGGCGACGATGGGCGCTTCGCCGGCGGCGTAGATATCGGCCAGACACAGGGCATCGACCGTGCTCAGCACCTTGACGAAATCCTCGAAGCAATCGCGGGTGCGGCTGTAGCGGTGTGGCTGGAAAGCGAGCAGCAAGCGGCGGCCGGGGAAGGCGCCGCGGGCGGCGGCCAGCGTCGCGGCCATCTCGACCGGGTGATGGCCGTAGTCGTCGACCAGCGTGAAGGCGCCGCCGGCCGGCAGGGCCACTTCGCCGTAGCGCTGGAAGCGACGGCCGACCCCCTTGAACTCGGCCAGCGCCTTGACAATGGCGGCGTCGGATACCTGCACCTCGGTGGCAACGGCAATCGCCGCCAGCGCGTTAAGCACGTTGTGCAGGCCCGGGGTGTTCAGCGTGATCGGCAGGCGCGTCGTCGTGCCATTGACGCGGACGCAGGTGAAGCGCATCCGGCCATCCTCGGCGACCACGTCCTCGGCGTAGAAATTGTTCTCGTTCGACAGGCCGTAGGTGATGATCTGCTTCGGCACGCGCGGCAGGATGTCGCGGACGTTGGCATCGTCGCCGCAGACCACGGCGACGCCGTAGAAGGGCAGGCGATTCAGGAAATCGACGAAGGCCGACTTCAGGCGCTCGAAATCGTGGCCGTAGGTTTCCATGTGGTCGGCGTCGATGTTGGTGACCACCGAAATGACCGGCGACAGGAACAGGAAGGAAGCGTCCGATTCGTCGGCCTCGGCGACCAGGAAATCGCCGCTGCCCAGCCGCGCATTGGCGCCGGCGGCGTTCAGCCGGCCGCCGATGACGAAGGTCGGATCGATGCCGCCCTCGGCCAGGATGCTGGTCACCAGGCTGGTCGTCGTCGTCTTGCCATGCGTGCCGGCGATGGCGATGCCGCTCTTCAGGCGCATCAGCTCGGCCAGCATCTGGGCGCGCGGGACGACCGGGATCTTGCGTTCGCGGGCCGCCATCACTTCCGGGTTGTCGGCCTTGACCGCCGTCGAGATGACCACGGCGTCGGCCCCGGCGATGTTTTCGGCGGCATGGCCGACGGTCACCCTGACGCCCTCGCCTTCCAGCCGGCGGGTCGTTGCGCTGGCCGCCAGATCGGAACCGGTGACCGTGAAATCGAGGTGCGCCAGCACTTCGGCAATGCCGCTCATGCCCGAGCCGCCGACGCCGACGAAGTGGATGTGTTTGACTTTATGCTTCATTTTGCGATCTCCGCGCAGAGTGTCGCCACCGCTTCGGTGGCATCCGGCTTGGCCAGACTGCGAGCTTTTTCGGACATTTCCAGCAACTGGCCGCGCGAATAGTTGCGGATCAGGGCGATGGCCTCAGGGGTCAGATCGCTTTGCGGCAGCAGGAAGGCGCCGCCGGCATGGACCAGGAACTTGGCGTTGCCGGTCTGGTGGTCGTCGACCGCATGCGGGAAAGGCACCAGGATGCTGGCCACGCCGGCGGCGGCCAGTTCGGCGATGGTCAGCGCACCGGCCCGGCAGATGACCAGGTCGGCCCACTCGTAGGCCCCGGCCATGTCCTCGATGAAGGACACGCAGTGCGCCTGGACGCCGACCGCGGCGTAATTGGCCTTCAGCGCGTCGAGATGCTTTTCGCCGGCCTGATGGACGATCTGCGGCTGGTCGCTTTCGCCGAGCAGGGCCATGCCTTGCGGCACCATGTCGTTCAGCGCCTGGGCGCCGAGGCTGCCGCCGATGACCAGCACGTGCAGGGCGCCGCTGCGCTCGGCCAGGCGTTCGGCCGGCGGCGCGATCTTCGCAATCTCCGGACGGACCGGGTTGCCGATCCAGGCGCCTTTCTTGAAGACATCCGGGAAGCCGGTCAGGATGCGGTCGGCGACGCCGGCCAGCACGCGATTGGCCAGCCCGGCCACCGAGTTCTGTTCGTGCAGGACCAGCGGCACGCCGGTCAGCGCCGCCATCATGCCGCCCGGGAAGGTGATGTAGCCGCCCATGCCGAGCACGACATTCGGCTTGACCTGACGGATCGCCTTCAGCGCCTGCCAGAAGCCCTTGAGCAGGTTGAGCGGCAGCAGCAGCTTGCGCACGATGCCCTTGCCACGCAGCGCGGCAAACTTCAGGTTGACCATCTCGAAGCCGTGCTGCGGCACCAGCTTGGCTTCCATGCCTTCCGGATTGCCGAGCCAGACAACCCGCCAGCCGGAATCGCGCAACTGGTGGGCAACGGCCAGTGCCGGGAAGATGTGGCCACCAGTACCGCCGGCCATGACGAGGATGGTTTTGCTCATAGCTTGCCCCCCCGCAAAAGGGGGATGTTTTGTCTACGGCCGCGCTGCGCGCTTAACACCGGCTGCGCCGGGTTAGCCTGCGACGAAATCGCCAATTGATGCGAATACATAAACGGTTGCGTCATAGCTTGCCTCCGCGCATCAATTGGCGATTTTCCCAGTCAACGCGAAGGAGGATGGCCAGCGCCACGCAGTTGGCCAAAATGCCCGAACCGCCGAAGCTCATCAGCGGCAGGGTCAGCCCCTTGGTCGGCAGCAGGCCCATATTGACGCCCATGTTGATGAAGGACTGGAC
>CAIXSK010000241.1 GCA_903922075.1 uncultured beta proteobacterium
CTTGTCGGCGGTCTGGATGGTGACATCGTGGGTGACGCCACCCGAGGTGATCTTGACGATGTCGCCAACCTCAACCAGGTTGCCGTTAAAGGAAATTTTGACATCAGCCACGCCCTTGGCTTCAGCCTTGTTAATGAAGCCATCGTTGTTGGCGTCCTCAACGAGCTCAACCAACGGTGCACTGGAGGCACCTGGGTTCTTCGGGTCCAGGTTGGGCACCTGCGTGTCCACCCTGGCGCTGTCGCTGCCTTCGGCAGTGCTGTTGCCGGCGGCGTCCACTATCCTGGCCGTTACCGTCATGGTGGTGCCGCTGGCTTGCGGGGCAAAGCTGGTGCTGACGAATCCGGCTGCCTTGTCGGCGGCGGTGATGGTTACGCTATTGGTCACACCATTCGAGGTGATCTGGACTTTGTCGCCCACATCCACCTTGTTGCCGTTGAAGCTCACCCTGACGTCGGCATCACCCATGGCTTCAGCCTTGTTGATCCAGCCATCGTTATTCGCGTCCTCGCTGATTTCGACAACGGGGGCGACACCGGCATTGGGGGCCGTGGTGTCAACGACAACGCTGTCACTGCCTTCTGCGCTGCTATTTCCCGCGATATCGACAATTTTTGCGGTGACATTCAAGGTGGTGCCATCAGGCGGCACGGGAACGCTCGTGATGACAAAGCCGGCGCGTTTGTCGGCTGCAGTGAGGACAAACTCGGTGATAACGCCGTTGACGTCAACACGCAACTTGTCACCGACGCTGACGCTACCGCCATCGAATGACACCTTGATGTCGACCGGACCGACCGACTCTGTTTTGCCGAGGCGACCATCGTTGTTGATGTCCTCGATGATTTCAACAGCAGGTGCCTTGCCGTTGTTCGGGACATCGGTGTCGATGACCAACGGCACGCTCGCCCTCGTGGCATTGCCGGCCGCATCGGTAGCTGTGACGTTAACGACAGACGGGCCATTGGGCAGCCCCTTCTCGGGGGTCACCGTCCATTCGCCATCAGGCCTGACCGTAGTTTTGACGATTTCGCCAGTGACGAGCGCCACCCGGATGCTGGCACCGGGTTCCCCAGTGCCGCTGATGGTCGGGGTTCGGTCGTTGGTGATGCCATCGCCCTTGACGCCACTATCAGAGGAAGGATCAAGCCGGGCGGTCAGGGCTGGCGGCGTAATGTCCCGCAATGACGAAACGGGCGAGACGTGGTCCGGTGAGTGACTTCTGTGGCCCTCGCCAAATGCATGTGTGCGTGCCGCCTCCATGTGTTCGAAAAGACGCATGAACTGAACAAATGAATGTCCATCGTTCGACTCGGCAGCAGCAACCCCGGCGGCTGTCGGGGCCTCATCAAGGAGGGCGTCAAGGCTGCCAGATCCGGCGAGCACCTTGGCAATCTTGTCAAAACCACCTTTGCTTTTTACAACCGCACTGTCTCCTGCATCCGGCTTGATCTGCGCCCCGACCTCGGCGTCGATCCGGGCCACCTCGCCGGAGACAACTGTCATGTTGCGACCATCAGCCAGATGAAGAACGACCTGTCCGCCATCGCTGCTGACGACCGACTCGCCTTCGTAGACGGCATCTCCAGCGTTGAGGCGACGCAATTTGCCAGCCGCGTTACGGGCGTAGGCTTCACCGGAAGTGTTTGAAACGGTTGCAATGACTTGGGCACGGGCCATGATAATGCTCCTGACATGATAAGTAATGACCGAATCATATCTATGACAAGTCCATGTGCATATTGAACAAAGGTACAGTTTTCAAATTGCGGTCGACAAAAAAGGGCGCCGAAGCGCCCTTTCTTTGAGTCCGGAAAAATCGCTTATGCAGCGGCGACCGGCTTTTCCTTGCGGACCAGCTTTTCCTTGATACGTGCCGACTTGCCAGAACGCTCGCGCAGGTAGTACAGCTTGGCGCGGCGGACATCACCACGACGCTTCACTTCGATGGAAGCGACCAGCGGGGAATAGGACTGGAAAGTACGCTCGACGCCTTCACCGGAAGAGATCTTGCGAACGGTGAAAGCAGAGTTCAGGCCGCGGTTACGCTTGGCGATAACGACGCCTTCGTAAGCCTGCAGACGCTCGCGGTTACCTTCCTTGACCTTGACTTGAACGACAACGGTGTCGCCCGGTGCGAAGTCGGGAATGGTCTTGCCCAGGCGGGCAATTTCTTCTTGCTCGAGTTGTTGAATCAGGTTCATGTGAGATCCTTAAATTTTATAAACACTTACTCACCGCATTGCTCCTCTCCGGAAATTTCCGTGAGGAGTTGCGTTTCCTCCGCGCTCAACACGCGGTGCGCCAGCAAATCCGGCCGGCGCTTCCGGGTTCGCGCCAGCGACTGTTTCAGCCGCCAGCGACGAATTCTTTTGTGGTCGCCGGACATCAACACTTCCGGCACCGCCTCGCCCTCATAAACTTCCGGACGGGTGTAGTGCGGACAATCCAGCAAACCACCGACAAACGAATCTTCCACCGCCGAAGCGGCATCTCCGAGCACCCCCGGCAACTGGCGGACGACGGCATCGATCAACACCATCGCCGGCAACTCGCCGCCGGAGAGCACAAAATCCCCGATCGAAATTTCTTCATCGACACAGCGCTCGATCAGACGCTCGTCAATCCCTTCATAGCGGCCGCAAAGAAGGATCAGACCCTCATCGCCCGTCGCCAGCTGCATCACCCGCTCATGCGTCAGCGGCGCGCCCTGCGGCGAGAGGTAGATGACCCGGCTCTTCGCCAGTCCCGCCTCGCGCTGCTGCGCCTTGGCTGCCGCAATCGCCTTCTCCAGCGGTCCCGGCTGCATCAGCATGCCCGGCCCGCCACCAAAAGGGCGATCATCGACCCGCCGCCAGGCATTCTCGGCGAAATCCCGCGGATTCCAGCCTTGCCACGCCCAGCGCTGCTCTTCCAGCGCCCGGCGGGTAATGCCACTCTGCGTCACGGCGACGAACATCTCCGGGAAGAGGGTCACGCAGTCGAACCGGATCACCGGTCGCTGCCCCCGCGACTCACCAGTCGCTCCCCCACTCCACGCGGATCAGTCCCGCTTCCTTCTCCACCGCCAGCACCACCGCCGCGACAAACGGCAACAGGCGTTCGGCGTCATCCTCGCCAACCACGCGCAACACGGCGTTGGCGCCGGTTTCGATCAGCCCGGCCACCTTGCCGAGCCGCTCGCCGGCGGCATTGACGACATCCAGGCCGACCAGGTCGGCCCAGTAGAACTCGTCTTCGTCGGTCGTCGGCAACGCATCACGCGGCGCCCCGACCAACAACCCTTTGGCGGCCTCGGCAGCCGTGCGGTCCTCGATACCTTCGAGGAGCACGACGACCCCATTGGCGTGAGTCTTCAGGCCTTTCAGCCGGCACTCACGCCACGGCCCGCCTTCCCGGGCAATCCACCAGACCGGCATGTCGGCCCAGGCCAGTGGATCGTCGCCAAAGGGGTACAACCTGAGCCAGCCACGAATCCCGTAGGGGTCGGCGAGCCGCCCCAGAACGACGATTTCGGTGCCAGCCAAAGCGAACTACTTAGGCGGCTTGCTGAGCAGCGTGTTGCTTGACCAGGCGGGCAACCGTCGGCGACAGCTGGGCGCCGTTTTCCTGCCAGTAGGCCAGACGCTCGACGGAGACGCGCAGGGCTTCGGCATTGCCGGAGGCAACCGGATTGTAGAAGCCGATACGTTCGACGAAACGGCCATCACGACGGTTACGGGAATCGGTAACAACCATGTTGTAGAAGGGACGCTTCTTGGCGCCGCCACGGGCAAGACGGATAACAACCATGGGAATACTTTCGTTAGCTGGAAAAAAGACCCGAGATTATAGCGCTTTATCAAGGAAAAACAAGCCACTTAGAAGGC
>CAIXSK010000242.1 GCA_903922075.1 uncultured beta proteobacterium
CCTGTTGGGCGACAAGAAGCACGTCGGCATCACCTGTGCGCTGGTCCCCTACGACCACCCGGGCGTCGATACCGGCCGCCGGCATTTCCCGTTGAACGCCATGTTCATGAACGGCCCGACCCGTGGCACCGAGGTCTTCATGCCGCTCGATTTCATCATCGGCGGCCCGAAGATGGCCGGCCAGGGCTGGCGCATGCTGATGGAGTGCCTGGCGGCCGGCCGCTCGATTTCGCTGCCGTCGTCGAACACCGGCATGGCGCAGATGACGGCGCGCGCCGTTGGCGGCTATGCCCGCGTGCGCTCGCAATTCAAGATGGCGGTCGGCAGGTTCGAGGGCGTCGAGGAGGCGCTGACTCGGATCGGCGCCTACACCTACCTGATGGATGCCGTGCGCAAAATGACGGCCGGCGCGGTCGATCTCGGCGAAAAGCCGTCGGTCGTCTCGGCCATCGCCAAGTACCACGTCACCGAGCGGGCGCGCCAGGTGGTCAATGACGGCATGGACGTCATCGGCGGCAAGGGCATCTGTCTTGGCCCGTCCAACTTCCTCGGCCGCGCCTACCAGCAGATTCCAATCGGCATCACGGTCGAAGGCGCCAACATCCTGACCCGCTCGCTGATCGTCTTTGGCCAGGGCGCCATCCGCTGCCATCCGTATTTGCTGCCGGAAATGCAGGCGGCGCAGAACCCGGATCACAAGCAGGGTCTGGTCGATTTCGACAAGGCGCTGTTCGGCCACATCGGTTTCACCGTCAAAAACGGCTTGCGCGCCCTGTGGCTGGGCATGACCGGCTCGCATTTCGCCACGGTCAATGTCGATACGGCGCCTGAAATGAAGCGCTACTACCAGCAACTGACCCGCTTCTCGGCGGCCTTCGCCTTCATGGCCGACATCTCGCTGCTGGTGCTCGGCGGCAGCGTCAAGCGCCGGGAAAAGCTGTCGGCCCGGTTGGGCGACATCCTGGCCCAGATGTACCTGATCTCCTGCACATTGAAGCGCTACGAGGCGGAAGGCCGGAACAAGGACGATGCACCGCTCGCCCACTGGGCGATCTGGGACGCGATGTACAAGGCGCAGCAGGCCTTCGACGGCGTCATCGCTAACTTCCCGGTGCGCTTCATCGCCGCCTTCCTGCACCGGGCTATCTTCCCCTGGGGGCATCCGTATGTCGTGCCGTCCGACGAGGTCGGCCACGAAGTCGCCAAGACCCTGATCGCCCCGTCGGCCACCCGCGACCGGCTGACCGCCGAATGCTACCTGCCATTGACCGAGAACGAGCCGGTCGGCGCCATCGAACTGGCGCTGCGCGCGACCTTGCAGGCCGAGCCGATCGAAGCCAAGATCCGCGAAGCCGAAAAGGCCGGCCATTTCGACAACAATCCGCGGGCCAACGTGCGCGACATCGCCAGCGTCGCTTTCGAAACCGGGGTCATTACCGCCGCCGAATTCGAGGTCATGCAGCTGCGCAATCACCTGCGCGACGTCGTTGTGCGGGTCGATGATTTCCCCTTCGACTACAACGTGGCGACGGCGAACAAGCCTGCTGAATCGCGGATGGCCGCCTGAGCATGAATCCGCCCGTTTATGTGGTTGACGGCGCCCGCTCGCCGTTTTTGAAGGCGCAGAAAGGCCCGGGGCCGTTCGCGGCTTCCGACCTGGCCACCCAGGCCGGCCGGGCGCTGCTGCTGCGCCAGCCCTTCGCGCCGGACGACCTCGACGAAGTGATCCTCGGCTGTGCCGCGCCGTCGCCGGACGAAACCAATATCGGCCGCATGGTCGCCCTGCGCCTCGGCTGCGGCCACAAGGTGCCGGGCTGGACGGTGATGCGCAACTGCGCCTCCGGCATGCAGGCCATCGACTCGGCCATCGCCGACATCCAGCGCGGCAAGGCCGAACTGGTGCTGGCTGGCGGCGTCGATGCGCTGTCGCGCGCGCCCCTGCTCTATTCGGACGCGATGGTGCGCTGGTTCGCCGCGCTGATGACAAAAGCTACGGTCGGCCAAAAATTTCGGCATTTTTTGAAATTGCGCCCGGCCGCGCTGCTGACCCCGGTGATCGGCCTGATGAAGGGGCTGACCGATCCGGTCGTCGGCTTGCTGATGGGGCAGACGGCCGAAAACCTGGCCTGGAAATTCGGCATCAACCGGCAGCAGATGGACGAATTCGCCGTCAACAGCCACCTCAAGGCGATGGCGGCGCGGGCCGCCGGCTACTTTGCTGAGGTCGTCCCGGTCGTCGATGGCCAGGGCAAGGTCCACGCCGAGGACGATGGCGTGCGCGCCGACGCCAGCATGGAAGGCATGGCCAAGCCCAAGCCGTTTTTCGACAGGAAATACGGCAAGATCACCGCCGCCAACAGTTCGCAGATCACCGACGGCGCCGCCTTGCTGCTGCTCGCTTCGGAAGCGGCGGTGCAGAAATGGAAGCTCAAGCCACTGGGCCGGATCGTGGACAGCCAATGGGCCGGCCTCGACCCGGCGCAGATGGGCCTCGGTCCGGTGCATGCGGCGACGCCGCTGCTGCAGCGCCACGGCCTGGGGCTGGACGATATCGACTACTGGGAACTCAACGAGGCCTTTGCCGCGCAGGTGCTCGGCTGCCTGGCCGCCTGGCGGGATGCCGCCTGGTGCCGCGAGCAACTCGGCCTGTCCGGCGCCTTCGGCAGCATTGCCGACGATCGCCTGAACGTCGATGGCGGTGCGGTGTCCATTGGTCATCCGGTCGGGGCTTCCGGCGCCCGCATCGTGTTGCACCTGCTCCATGTGCTGCGGCGCAATCAAGCCAGACGCGGTGTCGCGACGATCTGTATCGGCGGCGGCCTCGGCGGGGCGATGTTGGTGGAGGCCTGCTGATGAAACACTGGCAACTGATCAAGGAAGAGGGCGGCGTCGTCGTCGCCGTGCTCGACAAGGCCGGAGAATCGGCCAATTCGCTGTCGGCCGAGGTGATGGCCGAATTCGCGGTCGTTCTCGACCAGCTCGAACTGCACCCGCCAGCCGGGCTGATCATCCGCTCCGGCAAGGAGGCCGGCTTCATCGCCGGCGCCGACATTCAGGAATTCACGCAGCTCGACACGCCGGAAAAGGGCAGGGAACTGGTCGCCCGCGGTTGGGATCTGTTCAACCGGCTGGCCGCCGTAAGTTACCCGACGCTGGCGCTGGTCCGCGGCCATTGCCTGGGCGGCGGCCTGGAGCTGGCGCTGGCCTGCCGCTACCTGCTGGCCGTCGATGAGCCGGGCACCAAGATGGGCCTCCCTGAAGTCATGCTCGGCATCTTCCCCGGCTGGGGCGGCATGCGGCGTCTGCCGCAGCGCGTCGGCCCGAGCGCCGCGCTCGACCTGATGCTGACCGGCAAGACCATCGACGCCCAGCGAGCCAGGAAAATGGGGCTGGCCGACGATTGCGTACCGCCCCGCGTCATGGAAACTGCCGCCCGGCAAGTGCTGCTCTCCGGCCAGCCGCGGCGGCCGCTGCCCTTCCTGCAGCGCCTGCTCAACGGCCCGCTGAAAGCCATTGTCGTCAGCGGGGCGCGCGAGCAGGTGGCGAAGAAGGCGCGGCCGGAACACTATCCGGCTCCCTACGCGATCATCGACCTGTGGGCCAAGCACGACGGCAACGCGCTGGCCGCACCGGAAGTGGTCGACCGCATCATCCATTCGCCGACCGCGCGCAATCTGGTTCGCGTCTTCTTCCTGCAGGAGCGTCTGAAGGGCTTCGGCAAGGAGTCGGAATTCAAGGCCAGGCGGGTGCACGTCATCGGCGCCGGCGTCATGGGCGGCGACATTGCCGCCTGGTGCGTCCTGCGCGGCCTGACCGTGACGCTGCAGGACCAGACGCTGGAGCGCATTCTGCCGGCCCTCAAGCGGGCCAACGAACTGTTCGCCAAACGCCTGCGCGAGCCGCTGAAAGTCCGCGATGCCAGCGACCGGCTGATTCCCGACACCGATGGCGCCGGCGTGGCCCATGCCGACGTCGTCATCGAGGCCATCTTCGAGAGCGTCGAGGCCAAGCATGCGCTGTTCAAGACCATCGAGCCCAAGCTCAAGCCGGGGGCGGTGCTCGCCACCAATACTTCGAGCCTGAAAATCGAGGACCTGCGCAGCGTGCTGGCAACGCCGGAACGCCTGGTCGGCATCCACTTCTTCAACCCGGTGGCGATGATGCCGCTGGTCGAGGTCGTCGCTGCCGAAGGGGCCGATCCGGAAGCCGTGCAGGCCGCCTGTGCCTTCGTTCGGCAGATCGACAAGCTGCCCCTACCGGTGAAAAGCGCGCCCGGCTTCCTGGTCAATGCCGTATTGGCGCCCTACATGCTGGAGGCGATGCGCGCCGTCGACAGCGGCATCCGGCCGGAAACCGTGGACGAAGCCATGCTCGCCTTCGGCATGCCGATGGGGCCGATCGAACTGGTCGATACCGTCGGCCTCGACATCGCGCTGGCCGCCGGCAAGCAACTGGCCGACGGCAGCGAACCGCCGCATTGCCTGCTCCGGGCCGTTGACAACGGGCATCTCGGCAAGAAGAGCGGGCGCGGTTTCTACGACTGGTCGACCGGCCGGGCGGCCAAGGCGGCACCCGGCCAGGTGCCGGCCGGGCTGGCCGAACGCCTGGTCGAGCCGTTGATCGCCCGGACCGAAAGGCTGGTCGCCGACGGCATTGTTGCCGATCCCGATCTGGCCGATGCTGGCGTCATTTTCGGCACCGGTTTCGCGCCCTTTACCGGTGGCCCGCTGCACTACCGGCGAGGGGCAAAGAAATAGTGTTGTTTATTTCCAACGCTCGTTTGAATAAACAGCATTTGAAACAAAATTTAAAACGCTTGTTTGAGATTTAATCGTGGTCGGCAGTACCAGGGAGGCATTCCCGCAAACATACAAGACAGGAGACAAATCAATGCAAATAACCATGACCCCGCGCCTGATTCCGGCGCTGATCGCCATCGCATTTTCCGGCAGTGCCAGCGCGGCAGGGTTTCAGTTGCAGAACCAGACCGGTTCGGGCAACGGCAACGCCTTTGCCGGGGCGGCAGCGACGGCTGAGGATGCCGGCACGGTCTTCTTCAACCCGGCCGGGATGACCAAGCTGGCGCCTGGGCACAACATTTCGCTGTCCGGCACCTTGTTGTCGCGGGAGATCGATTACAGGGATACGGGGTCGTCGGCACTGGTGCCTTCGCTCGGCACGACCGACGGCGGCAATGCCGGTGGTTTGTCGCTGCTGCCGGCGCTCTATTGGGTCTATTCGGTCACCCCATCGCTGTCGGTCGGCCTCGGGATTTCGCCGACCTTCGGCAACCGGACCGAATACGATTTCGATTTTGTCGGCCGCAATGCCGGGTATTTCGCGGAAATCAAGCAGATCAACATCAACCCGTCGGTGGCCTGGAAAGTTAACGAGCAGTTTTCCATCGGCGGTGGCATCAATTTCTCGCACAACGAAACGCATTTCAGGCAAGGCCTGGCGCTGGGTGCCTTGGCGGCAACGACCAACCACCTCGACATCAAGGGCGATGACTGGGCGGTGGGTTATAACCTGGGTGTGATGTTTCAGGTCACGCCGGCGACCCGGCTTGGCCTGACTTACCGTTCCGAACTGAAGTTCAACCTTGAGGGCGATCAGACGGTCAGCATCAGTCCGGTCAATGCGGCAACGGTTCCGCAGGACATCAAGACGGTACTGAAGACCCCGGCTAACGTGTCGTTGGCCGTGTCGCACAAGGTCAACGAGAAGCTTGAGCTGCTGGCCGACTATACCTGGACGAACTGGAGCGTCGTCAATGTCATCCAGCTGCAGAATCAGTCTTCCGGGGCCAATCTGAGCGCGCTCAGCTACAACTTCCAGGATACGTGGCGCGTCGGTATCGGTGCCAACTACCAACTGGACCAGGCCTGGAAACTGCGTTTCGGGGTGGCCTACGACAAGTCGCCGGTGAAATCCGCCGCCGATCGGACCATGACCCTGCCTGACTCCGATCGCACCTGGCTGTCCGTCGGCGCCAAGTATCAGTTTTCGCCCAAGGCTTCTGTCGATTTCGGCTACAGCCATATCTTCTTTTCCGATGCCCGAACCGAGCGTGCTGTGTTGTCGGGACCGGTCGCAATCCAGACCATTCGTGGCGAATGGAACAACAGCGTCGATATTCTCTCGGCGCAGCTGAACTACAACTTCTAAGCCAAGCGTTTCTGCGCACTTCGTCCCCGGTTCGTCCGGGGATTTTTTTTGAATTTGGCCAAAAAAACCGCTTGACCGTAGCATTCGCCGATCTATAATTCAAACGTTCGTTTTAGATTGACGAAACCGCAAAAAGAGACCAAAGGAGACAAGTTTGGACAAGTTGATCGTGAAGAAAGCCGCGGTGCTCGGCGCCGGGGTGATGGGGGCGCAGATCGCGGCGCACCTGGCCAATGCCGACGTGCCGGTGGTGCTGTTTGACCTGCCGGCCAAGGAAGGCAACAAGAACGGTATCGTGCTCAAGGCCCTCGACGGCCTGAAGAAGCTGGACCCGGCGCCGCTGGCCGGCAAGGGCAAGCTCAAATACATCGATGCCGCCAATTACGAGGAGCACCTGCCGCTGTTGGCCGAGTGCGACCTGGTCATCGAGGCCATTGCCGAGCGCATGGACTGGAAGAACGACCTCTATGCCAAGATCGCGCCGCATCTCGGGGCGCAGGCCATCGTCGCCTCCAACACCTCCGGCCTGTCGATGAACATGCTGGCCCAGGGCTTGCCCGAGGCGGTGCGGCCGCGCTTCTGCGGCATTCATTTCTTCAACCCGCCGCGCTACATGCCGCTGGTCGAAATCATCGGCACCGAAGGCACCGACCCCGGCACGCTCGACGCGCTGGAAACCTGGCTGACCTCGCGCCTCGGCAAGAATGTGATCCGCGCGCTGGACACCCCGAACTTCGTCGCCAACCGGATCGGCGTCTTTTCGATCCTCGCTGTCATGCACCACACCGCCGCCTTCGGCCTCGGCTTCGACGAAGTCGATGCGCTGACCGGCCCGAAGATCGGCCGCCCGAAGAGCGCCACCTACCGCACCGGCGATGTCGTCGGCCTCGATACGCTGGCCCACGCCATCGGCACCATGCGCGACACGCTGCCGGGCGATCCGTGGCACGGCCATTTCAACGTCCCGGCCTGGCTCAAGGCACTGATCGAGCAGGGTGCGCTGGGACAGAAAACGCGCTGCGGCATCTTCCGCAAGCAGGGCAAGGAAATTCAGGTGCTCGACCTCGGGCTGCAGAATTACCGCGCCTCGGCCGGCGAAGTCGCCGAGGAAGTCGCCGCCCTGCTGAAAATCAAGTCGCCGGCCGAGAAATTCGCCGCGCTGCGCGCCTCGAATCACCCGCAGGCGCAGTTCCTGTGGGCCATCTTCCGCGACGTTTTTCACTACTGCGCGGTGCAGCTGGAGAACATCGCCGACAACGCCCGCGACGTCGATTTCGCCATGCGCTGGGGCTTCGGCTGGGCGCAGGGGCCGTTCGAGACCTGGCAGGCGGCCGGCTGGGCCGACATCGCCCGGGCCATCGCCGACGACATCGCCGCCGGCAAGGCCATGGGCAGCACGCCGCTGCCGGCCTGGGCGCTGGAAACCGGCCGCGAAGGCGTGCATACGCCGTTCGGTTCGTGGTCGGCGCGTGACAAGCGTTATATCGACCGTTCGCCGCTGCCGGTCTACCAACACCAGCTGTTCCCGGAAAGCGTGCTCGGCGAAGGCGCCTCCAGCCCGGCCAAGTCCGGCGAGACGCTCTTTGAAAACGACGGCGTCCGCTTGTGGTGCCTGCCGACGGTCGACCGCGGCATCGGCATCCTGTCCTTCAAGTCCAAGATGCACACCATCGGCGACGAAGTGCTCGACGGCGTGATCGCCGCCGTCCGCCAGGCCGAAACGACGCTCGATGGCGTCGTCATCTGGCACGAGCCGCCGTTCGCCGTCGGCGCCAACCTGGCGCAGGTTTCCGAAGCCTGTGCGGCGGGTCGTTTTGATCTGCTGGAACAGACCGTCGAGAAGTTTCAGCGCGCCTCGCAAACCCTGAAATACGCCCAGGTGCCGGTCGTTGCCGCGGTGCAGGGCATGGCGCTGGGCGGCGGTTGCGAGTTCGTCATGCACGCCGGCAAGCGGGTCATGGCGCTGGAGAGCTACGTCGGGCTGGTCGAGGCCGGTGTCGGGGTGATCCCGGCCGGCGGCGGCTGCAAGGAATTCGCCATTCGCGCCGCCGACTGGGCGGCGCAATCGGCGACGCCGGGCGAGGTCTTCAACTACCTGCAGCCGGTGTTCCAGAGCATCGCCATGGCCAAGGTCGCCAAGAGCGCCGTCGAAACGGTCGAATTCGGTTTTGCCAAACCGAGCGACAGCATCCTGTTCAATCCCCATGAGCTGCTCTGGGTGGCGATCAAGGAAGCGCGGGCCATGGCCGATGCCGGCTACGCGCCGCCGCCGATGGCGCGCGACATCCCGGTCGCCGGCAAGACCGGCATCGCCACCTTCGAGATGATGCTGGTCAACATGAAGGAGGGCGGCATGATCTCGGCGCACGACTACAAGGTCGCCAAATCCGCCGCCATCGCCCTGTGCGGCGGCGAGGTCGAGACCGGCAGCCGGGTCGACGAGGAATGGCTGCTCACCGTCGAGCGCCGCCTGTTCGTCGAACTGCTGAAAACCCCCGAAACCCAGGCCCGGATCAAGCACATGCTGGAAACCGGCAAGCCGCTGCGTAACTGATCGGCGCGAGGAGACAAAGAGAATGAGCAAACAAATCCAGGACGCCTACATCGTCGCCGCCACCCGCCTGCCGGTGGCCAAGAAGAACGGCATGTTC
>CAIXSK010000243.1 GCA_903922075.1 uncultured beta proteobacterium
CCAGTTTGTCGGCGTGCTGTTCAGCCTTGGCCTTCAGGTCAGCCAGGTCCACGTTGCCGCTGTCGTCACAGTTGACCACCACCACGTCCATGCCGCACATCTGGGCGGTGGCGGGGTTGGTGCCGTGGGCCGACTTGGGAATCAAGCAGATCGTGCGGTGGTGGTCGCCGCGGGAGGTGTGATAGCGGCGGATGGTGACGAGGCCGGCGTATTCACCCTGGGCTCCCGAGTTGGGCTGCATGCAGATGGCGTCGAAGCCGGTGACGGTCTTCAGCCACTCGGTCAGGCTGGCGATCATTTCCAGGTAGCCAAGCGCCTGGTCGCGCGGGGCGAACGGGTGCAGGCCGCCGAATTCCGGCCAGGTGACCGGGATCATCTCGCTGGTCGCGTTCAGCTTCATGGTGCAGGAGCCGAGCGAGATCATCGAGTGGTCGAGCGCCAGGTCCTTGTTCTGCAGCGACTTCAGGTAGCGCAGCATCTCGTGTTCGGTGTGGTGGGTGTTGAACACCGGGTGGGCGAGGATGGCGTCGGTGCGCAGCAGGGCGGGTTGCGGCGTGGTGATCTGGGCGTCGAAGGTGTCGATGTCCAGCGTGGTCTGGGCGAAGACCTTGAACAGCGTGGCGACGTCGTCGCGGGTCGTCGTTTCGTCGAAGGAAACGCCGAGCACGCCGGCCGAGACGCGGCGCAGGTTGTAGCCGGCGGCCAGGGCTTCGGGATAGACCGTCTCGGCGCGGGCGCCGAGGTCGAGGTGGAGGGTGTCGAAGAACTGCTGGGTCAGCACGATCACGCCGGCGCGCTTGAGGCCTTCGGCGAAGATGGCGGTCAGCCGGTGAATGCGGCCGGCGATAGTCTTCAGGCCTTGCGGGCCGTGATAGACGGCGAACATGCCGGCCATGTTGGCGAGCAGCACCTGCGAGGTGCAGATGTTGGAGTTGGCCTTCTCGCGGCGGATGTGCTGCTCGCGGGTCTGCAGCGTCATGCGGTAGGCGGTCTTGCCGCGCGCATCCTTGGAGACGCCGATGATGCGGCCCGGCATCGAGCGGACGTAGGCTTCGCGGGTGGCGAAGAAGGCGGCGTGCGGGCCGCCGAAGCCCATCGGGATGCCGAAGCGCTGGCTGGAACCGAGGGCGATGTCGGCGCCCATGGCGCCGGGCGACTTGAGCAGGACCAGCGCCATCAGGTCGCTGGCCACTGCCACGGTGGTGCCCTTGGCTTTCAGGCCAGCAATGAGGTCGGTCAGGTCGCGGACTTCGCCGTTGTCGCCGGGGTACTGGAGCAGGGCGCCGAAGAATTCGCCGTCCTTGTTGTCGTCAATGTTGCCGATGACCAGTTCGAAGCCGAAATAGGCGGCGCGGGTGTTGACCACGTCGATGGTCTGCGGGAAGCAGTTGGCATCGACCAGGAAACGGTTGGACTTGGACTTGGAAACGCGGCGGGCCATGGTCATCGCTTCGGCGGCGGCGGTCGCTTCGTCGAGCAGCGAGGCGTTGGCGATTTCCAGGCCGGTCAGGTCGACAACCATCTGCTGGAAATTGAGCAGCGCTTCCAGGCGGCCCTGGGCGATTTCGGCCTGGTAGGGCGTGTAGGCGGTGTACCAGCCCGGGTTTTCCATGACGTTGCGCAGGATGACCTTGGGCGTCAGCGTGTCGTAGTAGCCCATGCCGATGCAGGACTTGTTGATCACGTTCTTGCTGGCCAGCGCCTTGAGATCGGCCAGCGCTTCATGTTCGCGGCGCGGCGCGGGCAGCGGCAGGTCGGCAGGCAGGCGGATGGCGGCCGGGACGGTCTGGTCGATCAGCTGGTCGAGGCTGGCGGCGCCGATGGTCGCCAGCATGGCGGCCATTTCGCTGGCGCAGGGGCCGATGTGGCGGCCGATGAACTCGTCGTGCTGCTCAAGGGCGGAAAGAGGAAGGGAACTCATGTCGGATTCGGTCTCGCAGGAAGTGCACGGGCAATTTCCGGCCAAATGCTACGGTCGGCCGGAAATTTTGGCCAAAATTGAAATATCAGGCAGCGTCGGCAACGGCCTGGTAGGCGGCGGCGTCGAGCAGGGCGTCGACATCGGCGGCATTGTCCGGCGTCATCTTGAAGAGCCAGGCGGCGTAGGCGTCCTGGTTGACCGATTCCGGCGCGTCGGCGGCGGCCTGGTTCACTTCGGTGACGGTGCCGCCAATCGGGGCGTAGACGTCAGCGGCGGCCTTGACCGATTCGACGACGGCAATTTCCTTCTCGGCGGCGTAATGGGCGCCGACTTCCGGCAGTTCGACGAAAACGAGGTCGCCGAGGGCTTCCTGGGCGTGGTCGGTGATGCCGACGGTGACGCTGCCGTCGGCGTTAACCAGAACCCACTCGTGGGAGGCGGCGTACTTGAGGTTGGCGGGGACGTTCGACATGGTTTTCTCCTGAATGGGTTGAATTTAGATGACTGCTTTGCCGTTGCGGGCGAATACGGGTTTGGTGACCTTGGCCTTGAGCAGCTTGCCGCGGATATCGACCTCGACTTCGTCGCCGATCTGCACACCCATCGGCAGGCGGGCAAGGGCGATCGACTGCTGCAGCGTCGGTGAGAAACTACCTGAAGTAATTTCGCCATTGCCTTGTTTAGTAATGACTTGTTGATGGCCACGCAGCACACCTTTGTCGAGCAGGATCAGGCCGAGGAACTGCTTTTGCTGGCCGTTGGCGAGCAGTGCCGCCTTGCCGACGAAATCGCGCTCGTCCTTGATGGCGACGGTCCAGGCGAGGCCGGCGTCGAGCGGCGAGACGGTTTCGTCCATGTCCTGGCCGTAGAGGTTCATGCCGGCTTCGAGGCGCAGCGTGTCGCGGGCGCCGAGGCCGCAAGGGGCGACGCCAGCGGCGTTCAGCTGGTTCCACAGCGCTTCGGCTTCACCGGCCGGCAGCATGATTTCGTAGCCGTCCTCGCCGGTGTAGCCGGTGCTGGCGATGAAGTACTGGTCCACTTCGGCGGCGAAGAAGGGCTTCAGGTCGGCGATGGCCGCCTTGGTCTGCGGCAGCACCTGCCAGACCTTGGCGCGGGCGTTCGGACCCTGCACGGCGATGATGCCGAGGTTGTTGGCACCATCGCGGCGCTGGGTGATGGTCACGTCGAGCTTCCATTCAGCCGCCTTGGCCTGCATCCAGGCCAGATCCTTCTCGGCGGTGCCGGCGTTGACGACGATGCGGAAGCGCGTGTCGGTCAGGAAATAGATGATCAGGTCGTCGATGACATGGCCGGCTTCGTTGAGCATGGCCGAGTAGAGTGCCTTGCCGGAAACCTGCAGTTTGGCGACGTCGTTGGCGACCAGGCGGGACAGGAAGGGGCGGCAATCGGCACCGACGACATCGACCGGGCACATGTGCGAGACGTCGAACATGCCGCAATCCTGACGCACCGCGTGATGCTCTTCGATCTGCGAACCGTAGTTGACCGGCATGTCCCAGCCGCCGAAATCGACCATTCGGGCATTCATTGCACGATGGGCAGCGTTAAGAACTGTTTTCTTCAGCATATCAATCCTTTACAGACGTTAATTAACGTCAGTTCTAGAAATGGAAAAGGGGTGAAACGAAAGAACGAATCTTGCGTTTCACCCCTCTGTCCTCGATACCTGAGAGATTTGCCCCATCGGTGGATGTCGACCATAGTCGCCATCGCTCTCCAGAGTTTTTTGGCTCGC
>CAIXSK010000244.1 GCA_903922075.1 uncultured beta proteobacterium
GCAACCTACCCGGAAGCAGCGCGGGCCACGCCTCAGCTTCCCTATTTGGTCTTGCTCCGGATGGGGTTTACCGTGCCGTCCGCCGTTACCGTGGACGCGGTGAGCTCTTACCTCGCCGTTTCACCCTTACCTGTGCGTCTTTCGACGCCATCGGCGGTCTATTCTCTGTTGCACTTTCCGTTGCCTTGGGTCTTGCGACTTATAGCACCCAGTCGTTAACTGGCATCCTGCCCAATGGAGCCCGGACTTTCCTCCCGATACTTGCGTATCCAGCGATTGCCTGGCCGACTTTCCAGCGCGGATTATACGCCCGCCCCAACGGCAATCAGATCGGCAGCAGGCGATATAACTTGTGCTCGACGAGCTGCGGCGGCGCCTCGGGGGCCTCCGGATCGGACTGGTAACTCGGCACCACATGCACCAGATCGACCGTGAAACGTCCGGCATAGAGTGCCAGCAATTCCTCGGCGATCGCCTGCTCCGACGCCGTGCCATCGCTCTCTTCGGGGTCTTCAGCGCTGACCAGGAAAATCGGGCACATCACGGGAATCAACGCATGCAGATGGGCGACGTAGGCGATGCGCGTGGTTTCTGGCAAGGCAGTCAGGGCTGCGCGGTCGTATACGGCGTTAACAGGGCCAAGATCGGCGGCGGTCAGGGCGAAGATGTCGCCACAAAAAATTCTGATCTGCCCGCTCGACCACTCGGTCAGCCGCCCCACCTGGCGCCGGACCGGATGCAGGCGGTTTTCGCGAAAAAAAGCGCGCACGGCAATTGGGCTCAGCTCGATGCCTGCCACCTGATGCCCCTGCCCGGCCAGCCACAGCAGATCAAGGCTCTTGCCACACAGCGGCACGAAGACCCGGCTCTTGGCAGGCAGATTCAGGCTCTGCCAATAGCGCACGAGCAGCGGATTGACCGTCTTCTGGTGAAAATCGGTACTCCGGTCGCGCCAGCACTGCAGCCACAGTTCATTGTCCGGACTGCTCACGGCAGCGACCGGCGATAAGTGTTCAGGAAACCGGGCATGGGCAGCTCTTCTCATGAGGAAAGCGGGGTTGTGCGTCAGAAAATGTTCCGATCGAACAGGCACAACGCTTCAGAGAAGAGCGATGCGGGGCCGAAGAGGCACTCGCTGGGGAGACCGGGCAAGGCGGTCCGTCTAGGGTAACACCGGATGCACTTGAGCAGCAGCGTCTGCTAGCCCTCCAATTCGCGCCATCAGCTCATGCTCCATGATGACATCAAGGTGTAAACTTCATTTCGGTACAACGCCGTCATCACCGGCTTGCCAGTAAATAATTCAAGGAGAATCAGTCATGACCATAAAACCCTATTCGCTGTTGGCCCTGCTCGCCCTGGGCGTATCGTTGCCCGCCGCCGCCGACATGAAGAAGGCCCCGGCGACCAAAGTCAGCCTCCAGCAGTGCCTGGCAACCGCCCTGTCCGCCAAGGATGGCAAGGCGCTGCAAGTCGTCCTGAAAAGCGAAGGCAAGGAGCCGGTCTGGGAATTCGAAATCGCCGCCAAGGATGGCAAATACTGGGATGTCGAGTGCAGCGGCAAGACCAGCAAGGTCGTTGAAATCGAAGAGCGCGTGATGAGCGCCGACGATCCGGCCTTCAAGGCAAAGGCCAAGGTCAGCGAAGCCCAGGCAACCAAGACCGTCCTCGACAAGTTCCCGGGCAAGATTGAGCGCGTCGAATACGAAATCGAGTCGGACGGCAAGGCGTCCTACGAATTCGACCTCGAGCTGAAATCCGGCGACGAAATGCGCGTCGAAGTCGATGCCGAAACCGGTGCAATCGTTGAATCCAGCCACGAATACCTGGATATTGGCCGCCTGTCCAAGTAAACCCTTGTTTGCCCCGCGCCGGCCATTTCGCCGGCGCCAGCCCGGCTGCCCTGGCGCAGCCGGCAACGCGCGCCGCCGTCAAACGGGCAAGGCGCCGCGATCCACCACCTTGCGCAGCACGAAGCTGGAATGCACGCCGGTCACGCCGGGGATGCGCGTGATGCGGTTGAGCAGCAGTTCCTGGTAGCCGTCCATGTCGCGGACCACCACCTTCAGCTGATAGTCGGCATCCTGGCCCGTGATCAGCAGGCATTCGAGCACTTCGGGAATCTCGGCGATCTGCGTTTCGAAATTGGCGAAGCGCTCCGGCGTGTGCTGGTCCATCGAAATGTGGATCAGCGCCATCAGCGTCAGGCCGAGTTTCTTGGCGTCGAGTTGCGCCCGGTAGCCGGCGATCAGCCCGGACTCCTCCAGCGTCCGCACCCGGCGCAGGCAGGGCGACGGTGACAGGCCGATGCGGTCGGCCAGATCCTGGTTGCTGATCCGGCCGTCGGCCTGCAGGATGGCGAGAATTTGCCGGTCATAACGATCAATCTGCATAAAATTTCCTTAAATCAAAAACTACCGCAATTTACTGCCAATAATACGTCAAACAAGGCATCAATACGCAAGCACCTGCCGGCGGCTTTGGCCTAATATTTCGCCATCGCAAAACATTTTCCGGAGCCCGTCATGATCGCCCACCCCGCCCGCAAATACACCGCCTTCCCGCCGGTCCAGCTCGCCGACCGCCAGTGGCCGAACCGCGTCATCACGACGCCGCCGATCTGGATGAGCACCGACCTCCGTGACGGCAACCAGTCGCTTTTCGAGCCGATGAATGCCGAGAAGAAAATGCGGATGTTCAAGATGCTTTGCGACATCGGCTTCAAGCAAATCGAAGTCGCCTTCCCGTCGGCGTCGGAAACCGAATTCGGCTTCGTGCGCGAACTGATCGAAGGCGGCCACATCCCCGACGACATCTCGATCGAAGTGCTCACCCAGGCCCGCGAACACCTCATTCGCCGCACCTTCGAATCGCTCAAGGGCGCCAGGAAGGCCATCGTCCACGTCTATAACGCGACCTGCAAGACCTTCCGCGACAACGTCTTCGGCATGAGCAAGGCCGAGGTGGTGCAGATGGCGGTCGATGCGGTCAAGCTGATCCGCGCCCAGGCCGAGGCGATGCCGGAAACCGAAATCACGCTCGAATACAGCCCGGAGCTCTTCACCGCCACCGAACTCGATTTCGCCAAGGAAGTCTGCGACGCCGTCACCGAAGCCTGGGGCGCCACGCCGCAGCGCAAGGTGATCCTCAACCTCCCGACCACGGTCGAGATCGCGACGCCGAACATCTACGCCGACCAGATCGAGTGGATGCACCGCAATATCGAGCGCCGCGACAGCGTGATCATCAGCCTCCACCCGCACAACGACCGCGGCACCGCCGTCGCCGCCGCCGAAATGGGTCTGATGGCCGGCGCCGACCGCGTCGAGGGCTGCCTTTTCGGCAACGGCGAGCGGACCGGCAACGTTGATCTCGTCACTCTCGCCCTCAACATGTACACCCAGGGCGTCCATCCCGGCCTCGATTTCTCGGACATCAACGCCGTCGCCCGCACCTTCGAGCACTGCAACCAGCTCACCATCCACCCGCGCCACCCGTACGTCGGGGATCTCGTGTTCACGGCCTTCTCCGGCTCCCACCAGGACGCCATCAAGAAGGGGTTCTCGGCTCAAAAGGCCGACGAGCAATGGTCAGTGCCCTACCTCCCGATCGACCCGGCCGACGTCGGCCGCAGCTACGACTCGGTGATCCGCGTCAACAGCCAGTCGGGCAAGGGCGGCATCGCCTACCTGATGGAAGCCGAGCACGGCGTGGTCATGCCGCGCCGC
>CAIXSK010000245.1 GCA_903922075.1 uncultured beta proteobacterium
GCGTTGCGCAGGATCTGGTATTCCTTGTCGGTCAGCGTCTGGGCCGGCGCGACGGTGATCGAGTCGCCGGTATGGACGCCCATCGGATCGAGGTTCTCGATCGAGCAGATGATGATGCAGTTGTCCACCTTGTCGCGGACGACCTCCATCTCGTATTCCTTCCAGCCGAGCAGCGATTCTTCGATCAGCAGTTCGTTGGTCGGCGAGGCTTCGAGACCGCGCTTGCAGATGGTCTCGAACTCTTCCATGTTGTAGGCGATGCCGCCGCCGGTGCCGCCGAGCGTGAAGGACGGACGGATGATGGTCGGGAAACCAATCATCGCCTGCACCTGGTAAGCCTCTTCCATGCTGTGCGCGGTAGCCGATTTGGCGGAACCGAGACCGATCTTGGTCATCGCGTCCTTGAACTTCTGGCGGTCTTCGGCCTTGTCGATGGCCTCCTTGGAGGCACCGATCAGTTCGACCTTGAACTTTTCAAGCACGCCTTCGCGATCGAGGTCGAGCGCGCAGTTCAGCGCGGTCTGGCCGCCCATGGTCGGCAGCAGCGCATCCGGGCGTTCCTTCTCGATGATCTTGGCAACGACCTGCCAGGTGATCGGCTCGATGTAGGTGACGTCGGCCATTTCCGGGTCGGTCATGATCGTCGCCGGATTGGAGTTGACCAGGATGACCTTGTAACCCTCTTCGCGCAGCGCCTTGCAGGCCTGGGCGCCGGAGTAATCGAATTCGCAGGCCTGACCGATGATGATCGGGCCGGCACCAATGATCAAAACACTTTTTATGTCTGTACGTTTCGGCATCTTGTTTCTCGCTTATTTTGCCGGTTGCAGAGCGGCCACGCCGCGCGTCATGGTGTCGAGGAAGCGGTCGAACAGGTAGGCCACGTCGTGCGGCCCCGGACTGGCTTCCGGGTGACCCTGGAAGGAGAAAGCCGGCACATCGGTGCGGGCGATGCCTTGCAGGGAGCCGTCAAACAACGAGACGTGCGTGACCCGCAGGTTGGCCGGCAGCGAATCGATGTCGGCGGCAAAACCGTGGTTCTGGCTGGTGATCAGCACCTGGCCGCTATCCAGATCCTTAACCGGATGATTCGCGCCGTGGTGGCCGAATTTCATCTTGGCTGTCTTGGCACCGGACGCCAGGGCCAGCAACTGGTGGCCGAGGCAGATACCGAAAATCGGGATGCCCCGCTCGAGGAATTCGCGGATCGCGGCGATGGCGTAGTCACATGGCTCCGGATCGCCCGGGCCGTTGGACAGGAAGATGCCGTCCGGATTCATCGCCAGGACGTCGGCAGCCGGCGTCTGGGCCGGCACGACGGTCAGCCGACAGCCGCGCTCAACCAGCATGCGCAGGATGTTGCGCTTGACGCCGAAATCGTAGGCGACGACATGAAACCGCGGCTCGGCAGCGGACTTGTAGCCGCTCAGCGTCCACTCGGCTTCCGTCCAGGCATAACCTTCCTTGGCCGAAACCACCTTGGCCAGATCCATGCCGGCCAGCCCCGGAAAGACCTTGGCCAGCGCGAGAGCCTTTGACTCATCGACTTCGCCGGCCAGGATGCACCCGGCCTGGGCGCCCTTTTCGCGCAGGATGCGGGTCAATTTGCGGGTATCGATGCCGGCGATGGCAACGATGCCATGCTTTTTCAGGTAGGACGAAAGATCGTCCTCACAACGCCAGTTGGAGGCAACCAGCGGCAGGTCGCGAATGACCAGCCCGGCGGCAAAATTAGCATTCGATTCGAAATCTTCCGCATTGCAACCGGTGTTGCCTATATGCGGGTAGGTCAGCGTGACGATCTGGCGGCAATAGGAAGGATCGGTCAGAATCTCCTGGTAGCCGGACATGGCGGTATTGAACACCACCTCGCCGCTGGTAACGCCATCTGCGCCGATGGATTGGCCCTTGAAAACCGTTCCGTCGGCGAGGGCGAGAATGGCGGGTGTGAATGAGGGCAGCAACGACACTTCGGCTCTCCAATTATTTTCTGCTTATCATGTGCCAAGCGGGAAGGCTTGCGCCTCCCCGCTCGAGCTTTTTAACCTTTCTATTTTAGCCGAAAATAGCCTTTTCAGGCAAATTCAAGGGATTAGGCGCGTCTCGACGTAGCGCTGCAAAACCGGCTTGATCCGTGTCATTTCACCGAGAAGAGCTGCATAGAGACGCCTGCAGTTCGACCAGTCGACGTTCTCGACCGCCATTGCCGCCTGCTCGATCTCCATTGCCCGGCGCCGGGCATTCTCGGCATGAAACATGGCCAGCAGGCTTTTCACGGTATGGGCGTGCATTCTCGCTTCGTGGACGTCCTGCGCGTCGATCGCCTTCCCGATTCGCCCAAGATGGGCGTCCCACTCCGACAGCAGCATGCCCGCCATGGTGGCAAACAATTCGGCATCGCCGATATCGCGCAAGGCCGCTGCCAGATCTATCTGCCCGCCGGCACCGCCGTTCGGCACCGAGCCAAACACGATCGAATCCAGGCCATTACCTGCCTCGGCGCCGCTACGCGCCCGCTCCAGGGCCGCAAACAACTCTGTCGGGCGCAAGGGCTTGGCAACGTAGTCGTTCATGCCTGCTTCCAGGCAACGGTCCCGGTCGCTGGCCATGACATTGGCGGTCATCGCAACGATATAAACCGGGCGAAGCTCATGGGACACCACCCAGCTTCGCCGCATTTCACGGGAGCGAATGGCTTCGGTTGCCTCAACGCCCCCCATGACCGGCATCTGCATATCCATCAGGATGACATCGAAATGTCCGCTATCGAACAGCTCGATCGCCTCGGCCCCGTTGTTGGCCAGGGTGACGCGGTGCGACTGGCGCTCGAGCAGGCGGGTGGCAAGCTCCTGGTTGACCGGATTGTCTTCGACCAACAGGATATTGAGTATCGAGTCCTCGCTCTGTGAAGCATTTTGGAAATCGATCTGCGAGAGAACGAACTCCTCAAGTTCGAGACTGTCTGGTCCATCGGCAAGAGCTAGCGCGTCAATCAGATCGGCTCCGCCGATTGGCTTGACGAGGTGGGCCGAAACGCCAATTTCGCGAAGACGATTCAGATCGTGGCGCTGGTTTTCCGTCGTCAGCATGACCAGCAGCTTTTCCTTCCGCGTCGATCTTCCCCAGGTTTCGGCCAGAGCGAAGCCGGCCGGCGCTTCCATGTTGGCATCGGCGATCACGTAGTCGTACGGAAAATCCATGGCCCTGCTGCGCTCGATGGCCGCCACGGCAGCGCCGCCATCGGCCGACAACGATGCCTGCACGCCCAGCCGGTCGAGCAACTCGACCAGATGGCGGCCGACGCTCTCGTTGTCCTCGATGACCAGCGCGCGCCGACCGCCAAAGCGGGTCGGGGCAGCTTGCGTTGCCGCCGAGGCATCGACCCCGAAGCGCCCGGTGAAGGAAAACACGGAGCCGACCCCCGGGGTGCTGTCGAGCCAGATCTTGCCGTCCATCAACTGCACCAGCCGGGCGCTGATCGCCAGCCCCAGCCCGGTTCCGCCGAAACGACGGGTGGTCGACACATCGGCCTGGGAAAAGGCCTGAAAGATAGCCTGCTGCTTATCGGGTGGCACACCAATGCCGGTATCGCGAATATCGAAACGGAGATAAACGGAATGCTCGGTAGCCTGATCGACGGAGACCACCAGCACCACTTCGCCGCGCTCGGTGAACTTGATCGCGTTGCCGATCAAATTGATGATCACCTGACGCAGGCGGGTCGGATCGCCGACGATGCGGGTCGGCACCTCGGGACGCACATCGGCGATCAGTTCCAGACCCTTTTTGTGGGCGCTGACCGCGAGCACCCGCACCGCCTCCAGCACGATGTCCTGGATCGAAAAAGCGAGCGCCTCGAACTCCATCTTGCCGGCTTCGATCTTGGAAAAGTCGAGGATGTCGTTGACGATGGTCAGCAGCGCTTCGGCTGACGACTTGACGGTCTTCAGGTAATGGCGCTGCTCGGCGTCGAGTTGGGTATCGAGCGCCAGTTCGGTCATGCCGATGATGCCGTTCATCGGCGTCCGGATTTCGTGGCTCATGTTGGCCAGGAAGGCGCCGCGCGCCTTGTTCGCCGCCTCGGCCGCCTCCTTGGCCGAAATCAGTGCGGCTTCGGCCGCCTTGACTTCGCTGATATCGCGCTGCAGGACCAGCATGCGGACAGCCTCGCCCGCCGGACCGCGGGCCGCAACCGCACCGCGCAGCAGAAACCAGCGCCACTGACCATCGCGCGCCTTGAAGCGGCATTCGGTCTGAAAATAGCTATCCTGATTCTTCTGATGCGCCTCGATGCGTTGCTGCAACAGCCGCAGGTCATCGGGATGAAGCATGCGCTGCCACTGGGCAATCGAGTTGTCGATATCTTCCTCGGCATAGCCGAGCATCTGCTTCCACTGGCGTCCCGAATCGATGGTGCCGGCTGGCAGGTTCCAGTCGGTCAGAGCATCGCCGGAAAGCTTGGCATGCCAGCCGCTCAGATTGAGGCCGGCATAGGCGCGATAGGTCGAGTCGGCGACGCCGACCAGTTTTTCCATCCCGTCGGCCAGCGCGCGCTGTTCCGCGGCCCTGGCCTGCTCGATCAACTGCCGGAATTGCGGCTCACCTTCGCCGCCGAAGATTTCCTGAAGCTGTTTCGCGAGCAGCCGGGATTTCATCAAGGACTAACGCAGGCCGAGAACGTCCTGCATGTCGAATAAGCCGTTCTTGCGCCCGGCCATGAAGCGGGCGGCGCGCAGGCTGCCCAGCGCATAGGGCATGCGGCTGCTGGCTTTGTGGGTGATTTCGACGCGCTCGCCGATACCGCAGAACATCACGGTATGGTCGCCGACGATATCGCCGCCGCGGACGGTGGCGAAACCGATGGTCGACGGGTCGCGCTCGCCGGTGACGCCCTCGCGGCCATAGACGGCACATTCCTCGAGACTGCGACCGAGCGCGTCGGCCACCACCTCACCCATGCGCAGCGCGGTGCCGGACGGGGCATCGATCTTCAGCCGATGGTGGGCCTCGACGACTTCGATGTCGTAGCCCTGGTTGAGGATGCGCGCCGCCGTATCGAGCAGCTTGAAGACCAGATTGACGCCGACTGCCATGTTCGGCGCGAAGACCACAGGAATGTCCTTGGCGGCAGCGGCGATCGCGGCCTTGCCGTCGGCTTCGAAGCCGGTGGTGCCGATGACCATGCCGACGCCGGCCTGGCGGCAGAGTTCGAGATGAACGAGTGTGCCTTGCGGCCGGGTAAAGTCGATCAGGCAATCGATATTCTTCAGGCCGGCGGCAACATCGTCGGTCACCGCGACATCACAGGCCATGCCAACCAGTTCGCCAGCACTTTTGCCGATGGCCGGACTGCCCGGCAGGTCGAAGGCGGCACCGAGCGCCAGTTGCTCGTCCTTCAGCGTGGCTTCGATCAACATGCGGCCCATGCGACCGCTGGCGCCGACGACGCCAATCCGCGTTACACCCATTCTTATAACCCCAGCAAATTCATGAAACGCCGGAAATATCCCGGCTCCTCGCGCGGCGGCAAGCCGGCGGTTTCGGGCGACAGCGAGCCCAGATCGACCAGTCGATTTTTCGTCACCGGTGCGGTCAGCTCACTGACCTCGGCGACGGCAACATCTCCGCCGACCCGCTCAAGGCGGCCTTCGGCATCGAAAAACACGGCAAACCGGCGCGATTCAACTTGGCCGGTCTGGCCACTCTGGTAGCGATAGACATAATCCCAGCGCTGCTGATGGAAGATGTCCGTAACCATCGGCGTACCGAGCAGGAAGCGGACTTGTTCGCGCGTCTGGCCGGGTTTGAGCTGGGCCACCATGTCCTGGGTCAGGACATTGCCCTGCTGGACGTCGATCTTGTATTCGTTGATGAAGCTCGGCTTGTAGGAACAGGCTGCAATCAGCGCGCTGGACGCAGCGACGAGCAATAGGCGGGAACGGCGCATTCGGGTTTCCGGAGTTTTTCAATCGGCTTTGAAGCGGTATATCATACCCGAAATCGGCATTCCGCCTGACCGAACAATTTCTGGAAACACCGCCATGAGCGATCCGCAAAGCCTCAAGAACATGGGGCTGAAAGCCACCTTCCCCCGCCTGAAGATTCTCGAATTGTTCGAGAAAAGCACCTTGCGTCACATGACGGCCGAAGATGTCTACCGGATGCTGATCGCCGAACACATGGACATCGGTCTGGCCACCGTTTACCGGGTGCTGACCCAGTTCGAGCAGGCCGGCTTGCTCGAGCGCCACTTCTTCGAATCGGGCAAGGCGGTTTTCGAGATCAACCGTGGCAAGCATCACGATCACCTGGTCTGCATCGACTGCGGCCGTGTCGAGGAATTTTACGACCCCGAAATCGAGAAGCGCCAGAACGCCATCGCCGAGGAGCGCGGCTTTGCCATCCAGGATCACGCGCTCTATCTCTACGCCCAATGCACCAAGGACGCCTGCCCGCATCGCGACCATCCGGGCAAAAACGAATCCTGACCCACTGAGCACCCGCCGTGTTTGAAACTGCGGCCGTCGCGCCGGGCGCCTGGCTGTCCTCGGCCGGCGCCACCTTCCTGCTCATCGCCCTGGCCGAAATCGGCGACAAGAGCCAGCTCGTCTGCATGACCCTGGCCGCCCGCCACCGCGGCCTGCCGGTGGTGCTTGGCGCTGTCGCCGCCTTCGCCGTCCTGAATTTGCTGGCCGTGCTGTTCGGCGCGGCAGTCGCCGCCTGGCTGCCGGAATGGGTGGTGACGCTGGCCGTTGCGGTGCTGTTCGCCGTCTTCGGAATCAGCGCCCTGCGTTTCGAAGAACAAGACGATGACGAGGAAATTGCCGAAAAGCCGGGCCACGGCATTTTCGCGACGACCTTCCTGATGATCTTCCTGGCCGAATTCGGCGACAAGACGCAGATTGCCGTCGCCGGCCTGGGCAGTACTGCCAATGCGACGGCCACCTGGGTCGGCGCGACGCTGGCACTGACCACCACGTCGATTCTCGGCGTCCTGGCCGGCCGTCGCCTGCTCAATCGCCTGCCTCTGCACTGGATACACCGGATCAGCGGCGTGTTCTTCCTGTTGCTGGCGGCACTGGCCGCGCTACGCCTGTTCGGAATATTTTGATTTTGGCCATTTTTTCGGGCCGACCGTAGCATTTGCCGCTCAATCGTCGTCCAGACCGCAGAAACCCGCTTCCCGTTGATGCCGTATGTCCAGAATCAAAACGACGTCCTGACCCGGCTCAAAGTTGTAGAGGGCCAGGTAGCCGGTACGTCCGCGGGATATCACCAACTCATGCATTGCCGATTCCACCGGTCGCCCGATCAGCGGATGACGCGTCAGCAAAGCCACCGCTTCCTCAATCAAGCCAAGCGTTTCCGCCGCAGCCGAGGGATCGGTCTCGATCAGGAAGTCGGTCAGCCTTTCCAGATCGGCCAGCGCCTGCTCCGAATAGCTCAGCCTTGCCAAGACTTGGCCTTCGGCCGCACTGCCTTATCGCCGGCAACCCGCGCCTTCAGGTAAGCATGAACCTCGCTGGCATCGTAGCCCTTGCCGGAACCCAGCATTTGCTCACGAGCCGCTTTTGCCTCACCGACGAAACTGGCCCGTCTTTCCGCTGCCGTGGCTGCCTGCTCAATCGCCTGAACCATGAACGCATGCGGCGACACCCCTTTCTGCTCAGCAGCGGCAACGGCCCGCTGCTTGAGTTCGTCGGAAAGTTTCAGTGAGGTGGTGGACATGGTTGAACTCCTTTTACCGTCAGTGACACCACAGTAACACCTCGGCGCAATTCGTTGCAAGGGCATAACACTTGGTGAGCGCGGAAGGTGGCAGGCTCTGTTCACAGAAGCCACGGGGTACATCCCTGATATTGCTCTCAGCGCTTTTTTAGCCATTTTTCGAGCCGACCGTAGCATTTGGCGCCCCGGTGCCCAAAGCGAATGTCAGGCGCCGGAACCCAGCAGTTCCCGGGCGTGCTGGCGGGTGATGTCGGTGATTTCGACGCCGCCCAGCATGCGGGCGATTTCCTGAACACGGCCGTCGGCGTCGAGCGGCTGGATGGCGCTCAAGGTCACGCCAGCATTCGTCGCCTTGCTGACCTGCCATTGCCAGTTGGCCTGTGCCGCCACCTGCGGCAGATGGGTCACGCACAGCACCTGGCGTTCACCGCCCAGTTCGCGCAGCAGGCGGCCGACAATCTCGGCGACGCCGCCGCCGATGCCGACATCGACCTCGTCGAAAATCAGCGTTGGCACGCTGGCCGAACGCGAGGTCAGGACCTGGATGGCCAGGCTGATGCGCGACAATTCGCCGCCCGAGGCGACCTTGGCCAGCGGCTTGGCCTCGTTGCTGGCCAGTCCGCCGATGCGGAATTCGACCTGTTCCAAGCCATAGACCGCGCCGCCCTCGACCGCCGGCAAGGCCACTTCGAAACGGCCGGAGGACAACGCCAGTTGGCGCATCACGCCGCTGACGGCGGCCCCCATTTCAGTCGCCGCCTTCCGGCGTCCGGTCGACAGCTGGCCGGCCAGTTGCAAATACTCGCCCTGCGCCGCCACCACTTTGCCTTCCAGTGCCGCCAGATCGGCCGATTCATCAAGCTCGGCCAGGCGCTGCTTCCAGCCGGCCAGCAAGCCGGGCAATTCGGCCGGCTGCACGCGATATTTGCGGGCATGGCTCATCACCGCATCCATCCGCCGCTCGACCTCGGCCAGCCGCATCGGGTCGAGGTCGGCCCGGTCGGCGTAGCGGCGCAGCGTGGAAACCGCTTCGGAGAGTTCGGCCTGCACCGAACCGATCAGGTCGGCCACTTCGGCCAGCGCCGGATCGTATTCGGCCAGCCCGGACAGGCGCGTCGCCACGCCGTCGATCTGCCGCTCGCAGGCGGCGTCGTCGTCCGACAGCACGGCCAGCGCGTATTGCGCGCCTTCGATCAGGCTGGCGGCATGGCCGAGTCGGCGGTGTTCGACGTCGAGCGTCGCCCATTCGTCGTCGCCGAAGGCCAGCGCATCGAGTTCGCCGATCTGCCACTGTAGCTGCTCACGTTCGCGCAGCAGTGCCTCGGCGCCCTCGCTGGCGCTGCGCAACAGTTGCTCGGTTTCACGCCAGACCTTCCAGGCGGCGCCAACCTCACGGCTCAATCCGCCCAACCCGGCATGCGCATCGAGCAGGGCACGCTGGGCATCGGCCCGCAACAGTGACTGGTGGGCGTGCTGGCCGTGGATATCGACCAGCCATTCGCCGACTTCGCGCAATTGCTGAACGGTGGCCGGCGAACCGTTGATGTAGGCACGCGAGCGGCCGCCGGCATCGACGACGCGGCGGAGCAGTAGTTCGTCGTCGCCGTCAAGATCGTTGGCAGCCAGCCAGCTGCGCACCTCGGGCAGGCCGGCAACGTCGAAAGTTGCCGCCACCTCGGCCTTGTCGCAGCCGGCACGGACGACGCCGGCATCGGCCCGCTCACCCAAGGCCAGCGCCAGCGCGTCGATCAGGATCGACTTGCCGGCCCCGGTCTCCCCGGTCAGCGCACCAAAGCCGGCGGCAAAGGCCAGCTCCAGCCGGTCGACGATGACGAAATCCTTGATGGTCAGCTGGCGCAGCATCAGGGCCCCTTCGGCCGCTCGCTCCACTGCAGTTTCTGGCGCAGCATGGCGAAATAACTGTAGCCCGGCGGGTGCAGGAAGCAGATTTTGTGTTCGGAACGACGCAGGCGCACGCAGTCGCCACGTTCGAGATCGAGTGTCAGCTGGCCGTCGAAGTGCACGCGGGCGTCGTCGGCATTGGCAATGCGCAATTCGATGTCGGTGTTGTCGTTGACGATGATCGGCCGGTTGGTTAGCGCGTGCGGGCAGAGCGGCACCAGCGCGATGCCGGTCAGCGTCGGATTGAGGATGGGGCCGCCGGCCGACATCGAATAGGCGGTCGATCCGGTCGGCGTCGAGATCACGATGCCGTCGGCGCGCAGGTTGTAGATGAACTCGCCGTTGATGAACAACTCGAATTCGATCATCCGGCCGATCGCGCCCTTGTCGATCACGACGTCGTTGAGCGCCAGGTTCTCGGCGATCTCCTTGCCGTCGCGCGTTACCTCGGCGGCCAGCAGCATCCGGTTTTCCGGCGTGAAGCGGCCGTCGAGCAGGTCGTCCATGCAGGTCAGCATGTCGTCGCGGGCGATGTCGGTCATGAAGCCGAGGCGGCCCTGGTTGACGCCGACCAGCGGCACGCAGTAGCGGGCCAGCCGGCGCGCCGCATTGAGCATGGTGCCGTCGCCGCCAAGGACGATGGCGAGGTCGGCATGGGCGCCGATGTCGTTGAAGCCGCAGGTCACCCAGCGTGACAGGTCGACCTTCTTGCCGATGTGTTCGGACGTCTCGCGCTCGATGAAAACGGAGATCCCGCGCTCGTAAAGGTATTCGGCCAGACGGCGCAGCGATTCGGCAATTTCCATACTATGGTATTTGCCGACCAGCGCGATGGTCCGCGGCGCACTAGCGGAAGCGAAGCTTCTGTTCATGGGGGCGAATTCTTGCATAAAAAACGTCTTGCGGCGCTGGCCCCGGTTTTTTGTACAATCGCCCCATGCTCGATGAACGTGCCCGCACCCTGCTCAAGACCCTGGTCGAACACTATATTGCCGACGGCCAGCCGGTCGGTTCTCGCGCGCTGTCGAAGTTTTCCGGTCTCGACCTGTCGCCGGCGACGATCCGCAATGTGATGGCCGACCTCGAAGAAGCCGGCTTCGTCGCCAGCCCGCACACATCGGCCGGCCGGGTGCCGACGGCACGCGGCTACCGCCTGTTCGTCGACAGCCTGCTCACCGTCCAGCCGCTCGCCGCCGGGCAGATGGGCCAGATGGAAGAAGCCCTGCACGGCC
>CAIXSK010000246.1 GCA_903922075.1 uncultured beta proteobacterium
GGCCGCGCCGCCGACGCTGGTCGACGAGGTTTTGCAAATTTTGGCAAAAAATGCCATCGACCGTAGCCTTCCGGACATCGTGCTGATTTCCGTCCCCTTTCCCGGCTCGGTCTATGCCGCCTTCCGGATCGCCCTGACGATCAAGGCCAAATACCCGAAAATCGTCACCGTGCTCGGCGGCGGCTACGTCAATACCGAACTGCGCGAACTGGCTGAGCCGCGCGTCTTCGATTACTTCGACTACGTCACCCTCGACGACGGCGAAAAGCCGTTGCTCGCGCTGTTCGAGCATCTCGCCGGCCAGCGCCCGCGGCTCAACCTGGTCCGCACCTTCTGCCGCGTAGATGGACAGGTCCGCTACTTCGACGCCGGCGAACCCGACATCCCCTTCGAAGAAGTCGGCACCCCAACCTGGGACGGCCTGCCGCTCGACCGCTACCTGTCGCTGCTCGACATGCTCAATCCCATGCACCGGCTGTGGTCGGACGGCCACTGGAACAAACTGACCGTCGCCCACGGCTGCTACTGGAAGAAATGCAGCTTCTGCGATGTCAGCCTCGACTACATCGGCCGCTACGACGCCGCCAGCGCCAGCACGACGGTCGACCGCATCGAGCGCATCGTCAATGAGACCGGCCACAGCGGCTTCCATTTCGTCGACGAAGCGGCCCCGCCGAAAGCCCTGCGCGCCCTGGCCGAGGAGCTGCAACGGCGCAATCGGGCGATTTCGTGGTGGGGCAACATCCGCTTCGAAAAATCCTTCACCCCCGAACTCTGCCTGCAACTGGCCGACAGCGGCTGCATCGCCGTCTCCGGCGGCCTGGAAGTCGCCTCCGACCGCCTGCTCGGGCTGATGAAAAAAGGCGTCTCGGTCGACCAGGTCGCCCGCGTCACGCGTGCCTTCACGGACGCCGGCATCCTCGTCCACGCCTACCTGATGTACGGCTTCCCGACCCAGACGGTGCAGGACACCGTCGATGCGCTGGAATACGTCCGCCAGCTGTTCGCCGAGGGCTGCATCCAGTCGGGCTATTTCCACCGCTTCTCGTGCACCGTGCATTCGCCGGTCGGGCAGAATCCGGCCGAGTACGGCATCAAGCTGCAGCCCTTGCCGCCCGGCAAGTTCGCCAAAAACGACGTGCATTTCATCGACCCCACCGGCGTCGACCACGACCGCCTCGGCAAGGCGCTGAACAAGGCGCTCTACAACTACATGCACGGCATCGGGCTGGACGAGGACGTCCGCGCCTGGTTCGACGACCGCGTGCCGAAACCGCGCGTCGGCCGGCATTTCATCGCCAAGGCGCTGGGCGCGCGCTACGACTGAAATGCGCGTCCGCGACGACACCCAGCCGACCCCGCGCGGCATCCGCGTGGCGCTGACCTTCGCGCTGGCCGCCGAACGCCTGACCGTTTTTTACGAACACGGACTATGGCTGACCGAGGCTCAGGGCGCCAGCCTCGCGGCCGACTGGCTCAGCCGCTCGAAAAGCACCCTGCCGCTGGCCGAACGCCGGCAACTGTCATCGCTCAGCGACCGGCTGGCCCGCCAGATCGAAACTACCCTGTCGCGTGAAGCCGGGATGTACACCGCCCACGAGATGATGGAGTCGCTCGACCCCAACCACCATTCCGAAATCGCCGAATCGCTGATGGTCGAGTGCGAACGCCTGCTCGACGAGAACGCCGCCGGCTAAAGCGCAAAAAAATGGCCCGCAACAAGCGAGCCATTTTGCCGATGCCGGGAAGAATCCTTA
>CAIXSK010000247.1 GCA_903922075.1 uncultured beta proteobacterium
AACCTGATTAAGGTTCATGAAGCCTATCGCCCGTGGATCAACAACTCTGCCACCGAAAACACCCAAGGGCTTTCTTTTATAAAGTCCTGAACCCTTCTTTCGGTGAGTTGTCTTCACACAATACAATCGGAACCGTGCAATGAATGCTCCGCAGGAATCTATCAACATCGCCCTTACGGCCGCCGAACTTGCCAAACGCGAAGGGCTGAAGCATAGAAAACCCTATATCGCCGAAAAACTGGCGCGGATTGCCGAAATGGAAGAGCGCGGTGAAGTCAGCCCGATCATCCGTCTAGAAAAAAGCTATCTGTGCAATTTTCAGTGCACACACTGTTCCGCCGAGTACTACATGGACCGCCATTTGGAGAAGGTACTTAAGATCGTTGACGAACGGCGCAAGCTCGATCTTGATGATATCCGCCGGCTATCGAGGCAGGCCGATGAACTAGGGCTGGCACGCTTCGTTATCACCGGCGGCGAGCCTCTAGTCATGAAAGATTTCGACGACGTAGTCGCCGCCATCGACCCAGACCGCCATTACATCGTGACCGACACCAACGGCTGGTTCCTGGATAACAAACGGGCGCAGCACATCAAGTCAATCGGTGTCGAAAAGGTCCAACTCTCGCTCGACAGCTTCGTTGAAGCCGAACACGACACTTTCCGCAACAAGCCGGGGTCGTACAAACGGGTCATGCGCGCCATCGATGCATCGCTGGACGCCGGACTCAATCTCATTCTATCGACCGTACTGGTAAAGGGCCGCATCAAGACACAGGAATTCCGCGATATGTGCGAATTCGCCCAGTCGCGCGATATCGGCCTCTATGTTTCCTACGCCAAACCGACCGGCTCCTGCTCGGAGCACCCGGAATTCGTAATCAACAAGGAGGATGCCGATCTGTTGCGTGAATTCGAGAAGGAATACAAGGTATTCACGCACATGACCCCTTCTTACGGCTCGTTCAAGGGGTGCATCACGGTCAAGGGCATCATCACCATCACCTCGGCCTCAGAAGTGACGCCCTGCCCGTATATCGACTTTTCGCTGGGCAACATCCGTGAAACCCCGCTCAAGGAAATTATCGACCGTGGCATGCGCAACCCCTGGCTTGGCCCCCATCGTCCAGATTGCCTGATCGGCGAAGACCCCAAGTTCATCCAGATTCATGCCGAAAAAACGCATGGCGCAACGCATTTGCCGCTGCGCTGGGGCGTCGGTTTCTCTGATGCCGATACGCTGGCCGATGAAACTGATGCCATTCCGACACCGGCGACCGAGTTGTTCGACAGCCAGGGTCGCTGCATTCCGCGCGTAAAGGCGGCGCATCAGGTCTCCCGCCATTATTTCAAGTTCCAGCAACCGACCATCGATCTGGCCGCCATCCATCGTCGTGTATCTAGCTTCCTTGGCAGTGAAGGCTTGCCGACTATTGAGGAGTTTGAACGGCGCATAGCCGCTATCCGCACACAACTCGAATCCGACCCAGCGACCGCCAACCTGCTGCACGGCGTCGGCGTGCCCATTCTTCTGCCGCGTGCCACGCACCCGGACATCGGCACGGCTCTCGATGAGCGCTACATCCCGGCGGTCGAGAGTGCCTTTACGGCAGTTTACCCAGGCTATGTCTTTACCAATCATCACAAGACAGGTCTGGCCGGCAAGCTGGAGGTGTCCGCAGCCTCCCGCCATCAGACGCTGGTGGACCAGATGTGCGATGCTGCCATCGTCGGCCTGTATTTCCCCTGTCTGACCGAATACTCCCAGCAGGCAACGCGTGAACAAATCGCGACCCTGCCGGAGCATCTGCTACTGGCTGGCGGCTTCGATACCTGTGCCGCACTGATCGCCGCCCCCGACCTGCTGCTCAACCGTGATGCCTATCCACCACTACTCTGGCTCGCCGGACTGGATAGCGAGAAAGCAGAGGCCGGTTATCACTTCGAAGCCTACGGATACAACATGACGTTCAACCGCCGGCTGCATTTCGGAGAGGTGGCAGAATACTGGGCAAGCGGCATTGTCGTACTCGGCTAGCCAAATGCACTCACCTTTCCCGGCAGAAAGCGATGCCATCGTCCGGCGCGTGCCGGAGGCTGTCTGGCAGAAGCTTCAAGGCAGCCGGCTTTTCCTGACCGGCGGCACTGGCTGGTTCGGCCGAAATCTGCTGGAAACCATCGTACACGCCAACACCTTGCTCGACACCAGGATCGATGTCGTCGTATTAAGCCGCAATCCTGGCC
>CAIXSK010000248.1 GCA_903922075.1 uncultured beta proteobacterium
AGCGGCAGGCGCTGCGCTGCGGCGCCGATCAGCACCGAGAAGCTGCCGGCGCCGGAACCGATGGCGGCGAGCAGGCCGAGGGTGACGGTCAGGCCGAAGCCGCCGTCGATGAAGGGCGTCGCCGCGCAGCCAGCGGCGAGCAGGATGAGGCCACCGATCAGCACGGCACGCGGCCCGTAGCGGTCGGCGACGGCGCCGGCGATGGGCTGGATGGCGCCCCAGGCGAACTGGCCGACGGCGAGCGCCAGGCTGATCGCGGCGATGCCCATGCCGGTGGCGGTGTTGATCGGGCTGACGAACAGGCCGAAGGACTGCCGGATACCCATGGTCACCATCAGGATGCCAGCGGCGGCGAGAGTCACGGCGAGAACGTCCGGGCGGCGCAGGGAATGGAACATGGTGTTTTATTCGCGTTGGGGAGCTTTAATTGTGGTCGGTGCGCTGCCGCCGGGCAACTGATTTAATATGCGGCATACGATAGTTTTCCTACATTATGAATTCATATCCGCCACTCAAATCCCTGCTGGTCTTCGATGCAGCGATGCGAACCAATAGTTTTTCTATGGCCGCCACCGAACTGTGTGTGACCCCCGGCGCGGTCGGCCAGCAGATTCGCAAGCTGGAGGACTGGCTGGGCGTGGCGCTCTTCGTCCGCGAGGTCCGCCAAGTGGTGCCGACCGAGGCGGCGCGGGCCTACTGGCAGCGCATTCAGCCGGCCCTGGCCGAGATCGCTGACGCCAGCCGCAAGGTCCGCGACAGCCGCAGCATGGCCGTCCGGCTGTCGATGCCGCCGAGCTTCGCCGCCAAGTGGTTCACCAGCCGGATGGCCGGCCTGCTGACCCGTTACCCGGGGCTCGAACTGCATCTCAATGCCTCGGTCCAGCTGGTCGATTTCGAGCGCGACGCCATCGACCTGGCCATCCGCTACTTCGATGGCAAGGCGCCGCAACTCGACGCCACGCTGTTGTGCACCGACCAGGCGCGGGTCTATTGCACGCCGGCCTACGCCGCCGGGCTGGCCCTGCACGAGCCGGACGACCTGCGCCGCGCCACCCTGCTGGTCACCACCATGCATTCATTCTGGGAGCGCTGGCTCGGCGAATTCAGCCGGCTTGCCCCGACGACGGTGGCGGCCTTGCCGCGCATCCACTTTGATCAGGGGCTGATGGCGATCGAGGCCGCCAAGCAAGGGCAAGGCGTGGTGATCAGCAGCCCGCTGCTGGTCGCCGCCGAACTGGCCGAAGGCCTGCTCTGCGAACCCTTCGGGCTGCACCTGCCGCTGGCCAACGCCTATTACGTCGTACACCACGCCAAGCTGCCGCTGCGCCACGCGGCGA
The DNA here is from genome assembly GCA_903922075.1 of uncultured beta proteobacterium. Lineage (GTDB taxonomy): Bacteria > Pseudomonadota > Gammaproteobacteria > Burkholderiales > Rhodocyclaceae > Azonexus. The sequence goes on from CAIXSK010000248.1 coordinate 1,338, forward strand.
CGCTGGTCAAACAGTGGCTGGTCGAGGAGGCCGCTGCCGGCACGGATGGCTGAGCCTTCGGCCGGCAACTCTTGCCGCCTCAGCCGCGAATGTCGATCAGGGTGCCCAGGATCTGGTCGCCGGTCTTGATCACGTTGGCCGCAGCCTTGGCCTCGATCTCGCCCTGGCGCATGGCGACCATTTTGGCCGCCAGATCGCCGTTTTCGACGTTCAGGCCGCTACCGGCGATGGCGGTGCGGTTGATGCTGGCCTGCAGGCTTTGCAGGCCGGAATTGAGGATGGAACTGATCGACATGGGCACCTCTGCTGAACGAAGTAGCGACATTCAGCATATCCCGTGCCAGCAAAGCAGACCGCTATCGCCCGAACAGCCCCTTCAGCTTGTCGCCCAGCTGTGTTTTCGCCTTCTCCTTGATCTGTTCCTTGACCACTTCCTCGACGACGTTGCCCAGCTCCAGCGAGTAGGAAATCTGCGCGTACGGGCCGCGCATGCGCAGCGGGATGGTGACGCCCTTGAGCTTGGCGAGATCCTTGCCCTGCTGGCCGGTCGTCGTGTTGACGACGCTGATTTTGGCCAGGTAATCGACCCGGTCTTCTCCGATGTCGATGTCGCCGTTGCCGGTCAGGCGCAGCAGCGGGGATTTCATTTGCAGGTCGTCGTTGTGGGCGACACCGGCGTTGATTCGGAAGCTGGCCGAGAGTTCGGAGAAATCGGTTTTCTCGGCACTGCTGGCGGCGACGGTCGTCGTCTTTTTGGCGCCAAGCACCCCCTGCAGGTCGCGCAGCGACTTGGCGATGTTGATGCCCTTGACGGCGCCATCGCGCAGGTCGAGCGCGGCCTGACCGGCCAGCCCCTTCTTCAGCGCCGGCACGCTATCGCCCCGGGTCGTCACGTCCATCGACACCGAGCCGCGGCCTTCCAGCGGCTCCTTGTTGATCAGGGCCTTGAGCAGCGGTGCGATCTGGATGCCGGCGAGATTCTGGCGGATGGCGAACTGGTTGTTGTTGGCGTTGACGCCGATGCTGCCGTTCAGCGTGCCGCCATAGAGCCCGGCGCTCAGCGGCGCGATGTCGAGGCGCCCGCCGGCCGCGGCGATGTGCGCCGATAGCCGGGAGACCTCGATGCGCTGCGCCGTCAACTGGCCGATGTTGACGCTGCCCTTGAGGTTGAGCGTCTTCAGCGCGGCCAGGTCGATCTTCGCTTCGCCGCTGCCGGCCTTGGCCGCCGGTTTCTCGGCGCCGGCCGGGGCGGGCGGCAGGTATTTGTCGACATTGAGGCGGTCGATGTCGAGCGCGAATTCGAGGCCGAGGGGCGTAAATTTGCTGACCCTGGCTTGCAGGCCGATCTTCGATTCGTCCACTGCCGTCGCCAGCTTGAGGTCGGCCGTCTGCTTGGCGAGATCGGTGCGCAACTGCCCGGAAAGCGGCAGCTTCAACTGTTTCATCGGCAGTTTCGGGCTGGCTACCTCGATGGTGCCGGCGAGCTTGTCCAGCGCGATGACCCGGGTTTCGCTGTCCACGGCCACCGGCGAAGCCAGTTGCGCCTTGATCGTCGCCTCGCCGGACTTGGCGTCGAGTTCGAAGCGAAAATCCGAAACCTTGAGCGCCTTGCCCGAGCCGGCAATGCCGGCCAGGCCAAGGCGGGCCTCGACCGTCCGGCCGGCGCCGCTCAGCCTGGCCATCAGATCGACCGCCTTGCTGTCGAGCGTTTCGCCTTCCAGGCTGAGCAGCGGCGCCGCCAGCTTGAGTTCGAACTGGTCGGTGCCGCTGCTGCCGGCAGTCGCCAGCATCAGCTTTTCGACCCGGAAGTGCCGGGCGGCCAGGTCGCCGAGCAGGCGGTCGCTGGAGAAGTCGAGGTCGGAAATGGTCGTCGTCGTGTTGGCGATGTCGTCGCGCCAGGTCAGCCGGGCGTTGCGCAGCTCGACACCGGCGATGTCGAAGCGCAGCGCTGGGCTGGCTGCGGGTTTTTCGGCACTCTCCGGCACTTTCTTGTCGCCGGCCAGGTCGTCGATGTTGAGGCTGCCATCCTTTTTCCTGAGCAGCTTGACGACCAGGCCGTCGACCTCGATGCGGCGAACCTCGACGCGTTTCGACAGCAAGGGGAGGACCGCCACGGCCAGGCGGGCCGAGCCGACGGTGGCGAATGGCGTGTCGTTGCCGCGCTCGGTCAGCGTCAGCTGGCCGACCCGGACGCCGACATCGGGCCATACCGACAGCGCCAGTTCGCCATCGATGCTCAGTTTGCGCTGGGTCGATGCGTAGACACGTTCGGTCAATTGCGCCTTGACCTGCTTTTCGTCGAACAGTGCGAACAGGGCGGCAACGCCGATGCCGAGCAGAAGAAGCAGGACCCCGGCAACGAGGGCCAGACGACGTACGATTTTCATGATTCCGTATCCATAAAAATGTATCGATACCAAAGCTTAGCAAACCGTCACCGACTGCGCTGCGCTAAAAATCCCTACCCCAAACGATGGCATTCCTGATCCTGATGGATAGAATTGGCGATCTTCCAATGAAAGCTGCTTCCATGAAATACGTTCTTATCGGTGCCGGCCCGGCCGGCGTCAGAGCGGCCGAGGCCCTGCGCCAGCAGGACCCGTCCGGCGATGTCACCCTGATCAGCGGCGAGCCGGGCGAGCCTTATGCGCGGATGGCGATTCCCTACATCCTGACCGGCCGCATCGACGAGGCGGGCGCGGCGCAGCGCAAGACCGCCGGGCATTACGAGGGACTTGGCGTCCGTTATCTCAACCGCAAGGCGCTCAAGGTGCATGCCGGCCCCACGGGTGGCACGGTCGATCTGGATGACGGTAGCCGCATCGATTACGACCGCCTGCTGGTGGCGACCGGTTCTTCGCCGGCCTTGCCGCCGATTGCCGGCACCGACCTGCCGGGCGTGGTGACCTGCTGGACGCTGGAAGACGCCCGCGCCATCGCCGAGAAGCTCAAGCCGGGCAACCGGGTGGTCATGCTGGGCGCCGGCTTTGTTGCCGGGGTGTGCATGAAATCGCTGGTCCAGAGCGGCGTGCAGCTATCGGTGATCGCCGGCCGCGCCGGGCAGATCCTGCGCTCGATGATGACCCCGGTGGGCAGCTCGATGCTCCAGCGCTGGCTGGAGAACAAGGGCGTCGAGATCATCACCAAGGGCAAGGTCGAACGCATCGAGGCCGGCCCGCGCCTGGTCATGGATACCCGGACGATCGATGCCGACCTGATCATCCTGGCCACCGGCGTGCGTCCCAACATCAGCTTCCTCGAAGGCACCGGGGCGGAGATCGACCAGGGCATCGTGATCAACGAGTTCATGGAAACGACGGTGCCGTGCATCTACTCGGCCGGCGACGTGGCGCAGGGGCGCGATTTCTCGACCGGCGAATGGGTCGTCCACGCGCTGCAACCGACGGCCACCGAACACGGCCGCGTCGCGGCGATGAACATGGCCGGCCAGCGCGTCCCCTATCGCGGCAGCCTGAGCATGAACGTGCTCGATACGGTCGGCCTGGTCTCGCATACCTTCGGCCTGTGGCAAGGGCGCGAGGGCGGCGAAATCGTCGAGAAGGTGGATGAAGGCAAGTACCACTACACCCGCCTGTGTTTCGACGGCGAGACTCTGATCGGCGCCATCACCATCGGCCGGACCCAGCATGTCGGCGCCATCCGCGGCCTGATCCAGACCCGGCGCAAGCTTGGCAAATGGAAGCAGCGGCTGATGGACAACCCGCAGCTGGTCATGGAGGCCTTCGTCGAACTGGGCCGCCCGCTCTGAGCATCGGCCCGGGGGCTGGTCCTATTGCCGGCCGCCGCCCGGGCTGAGCAAACGGACCAGCCCGCCGAAGCTGATCGCCTGGCCGTAGAGGAAGCCCTGGCCTTCCTCGCAGCCCAGTTGTTGCAGTATGGCGGCCTGTTCCGGGGTTTCGATGCCCTCGACGGTGATCGCCAGGCCCATCGCCCTGCTCAGGCCGACGATGGCTTCGATGACTGCACGCTGGCTTTGGCTGGCCGGCATGTCGACGATGAACGAGCGGTCGATCTTGATCCGATTGATCGGCAGGTCGCGCAGCACACTGAGCGATGAATAGCCGGTGCCGAAATCGTCGATGCTGATCGAGACGCCGAGTTCCTTCAGGGCGTGCAGGACGGCCAGGCTGCGCTCGGTCGCCTGCAGCGTGCTTTCGGTGATTTCCAGTTCCAGTGCGGCGGCCGGGAAGCCGGTTTCGTCGAGGGCGGACTTGACGATGGCAACGAAGTCGCTGCCGAGGAACTGGCGGGCCGAGACATTGACTGCGACATGGAAGTGTCGCCCGTCGGCCATTGCTTCCTGCACGATGCCTCGCATTTCCCGGCAGGTGCGCAGCAATACCCAGCGCCCAAGCTGCTCGATCAGGCCGCTGTCTTCGGCGATGGCGATGAAGCTGCTCGGCAGGACCAGGCCGCGTTCCGGATGCGGCCAGCGGACCAGTGATTCGACGCCGACGATCCGCCGCTCGGCGAGGTCGACGCGCGGCTGGTAATAGACGGCCAGGGCATCGGTGGCGACTGCGCGGCGCAGGCCTTGTTCGATGTACATCCGTTCGCGGGCCCGGTCCGACATGTCCTGGGCGTAGAAATTGAAGCGGTTGCGGCCTTCGGCCTTGGCGGTGTACATCGCCATGTCGGCGGCCCGCATCAATTGCTGGCCGTCGCTGCCGTTGTCGGGAAAGACGGCAATGCCGACACTGCCGGTGATCGAGAGCTGTTCGCCGGCGATTTCGATGGGCAGGCGCAACTGGTCGAGGATTTTCTGGGCCAGTTGCGCAGCGTAGTCGGGGTTGGCGGTGCCGGTGAGGACGACGAATTCGTCGCCGCCCAGACGGGCGACGGTGTCGCTGGCGCGCAGCACGCTGCGCAGCCGGTCGCCGACGACGCGCAGCAATTCGTCGCCGACCGCATGACCCAGGGTGTCGTTGATGACCTTGAAGCTGTCGAGGTCAAGGAACATCAGCAGGCAGCGCTGCTCGTTGCGCAGGGCCTGTTCCATGGCGTTTTCCAGGCGGTCGTCGAAGAGCAGGCGATTGGGCAGGCCGGTCAGCGGGTCGTGGTGGGCAAGATGATTGAGTTGTCGATGCGCGTCGTGGATAGCCGTGACATCGGAAAAGGCGCTGACGTAATGGGTCAGCCGGCCCTTGGTGTCGCGTACGGCGCTGACGCTTTGCCAGGCCGGGAAAGCCGTGCCGTCCTTGCGGTGGCAGCGGACCTCGCCATGCCAGAAGCCGGGCGCGTCGGACTGCAGGCAGGCGGCGTAGTGTTCGAGGCAGGGGGTGACGCGCAGCATCTTGTCCGGGTCGCTGCCGATGATTTCCGCTTCGTCGTAGCCGGTAATCCGCGAAAAGGCGCGGTTGACTGCAACCACGCGCCGCTCGGCGTCGGTGATGACCAGGGCTTCCGCCGTGGTGTCGAAGACGACGCCGGACTGTCGCAACTGCTCTTCGTCGCGGTGGCGTTGGGAGACATCCTTGAGGATGCCGACCACCCGCGTCACTTCGCCCTTGCCGCCGTAGGCCTTGGCATGGGCTTCCATGTAGCGGGCCGGCAGGCCGTTGCCGGTCGTCCGGAATTCGATGCAGACGGCCTGGCCTTCCTGCAGCGCCGAGTTCAGGGTCTTGCGCACCCGCTCGCGGTCGGCTTCGTCGACGTGGGCGATGAAGGCATCCCAGGACTCGTCGATCGGCTTCGAAACGTTGCCGAAAAGCATGCCCAGGTAGCTGTCGCCGGTCAGGCGGTTGAGGCTGGGATTCCATTCGAGGACGCCGAGCGATGCCGAATCGAGGGCCAGCTTCAGGCGTTCCTCGCTTTCCTGGACGGCGGCTTCGTCCTCGCGGCGGGCCAGGGCCATCTGGATGGTGGCGTGCAGTTCGCGGCCCTCGCAGGGTTTGACCAGGTAGCCGAAGGGGCGGCTGTCGAGGGCGCGCCGCAAGGTGTCGTCTTCGGCATAGGCGCTGAGGAAGACGACCGGTATCCGGCAGCGGTTGCGGATTTCGATGGCGGCCTCGATGCCGTCCAGCTTGCCTTCGAGATGGATGTCCATCAGCACCAGGTCGGGCCGGTCGGCTTCGGCGCGGTCGATGGCCTGCTCGCCGCTGGCGACGATGCTGCCGACCTGGTAGCCGAAACCCTGCAGTTGCCGCTTGAGATCGAAGGCGACGATGCGTTCGTCCTCGACCAGCATCAGATTGACCGGCAGTCTTGCGCTCATGGGGCATCCTTTCCTGCGAGGGTTTTCGGGAAATTGACCGTGAATCGACAGCCGTGCTGGCGATCGGTCTGCAACTCGCCGTGCAGTTGTTCGATGAACAGCTGGACCAACTGCAGGCCGAGCGAGGTACTTTTCGCCAGCATCTCGTCCGGCGGCAGGCCGATACCGTCGTCTGCGACGCTGAAAGCGATGCGGCCCTCGTTGTCTTCCTTGAGTTCGATGACGATTTCGCCGGTGCGTTCCCCGGGGAAGGCGTGCTTGAAGGCGTTGGTGACCAGTTCATTGACCAGCAGGCCGCAGGGAATGGTTCGTTCGAGGTCGAGCTGGACGCCGCCAGGCGGCAATTCGAGGCGCAGGCCGATGCGGTCGCCGGTCGACCGGTAGGTAGCGCGGATCGACTGGACCAGGCGATCGAGATAGTCGCCCAGTTCGAGACGCGAGAAATCCTTGCGTTCGTAGAGTAGCTGGTGGGTCAGCGCCATGGCCCGGACCCGGCCGCAACTCTCGGCCAGAATGGCGCGGATGCGCGGGTCGGCGGCAAAGTCGGCCTGCAGGTTGAGCAGGCTGGTGATCACCTGCAGGTTGTTCTTGACCCGGTGGTGCACTTCGTTGAGCAGCACGGTCTTTTCGCGCAGGGCGCTTTCCAGCGATTGCTGGGCGCGCCGCCGCTCGGTGATGTCGATGATCGAGGCGAGGACCATGGCGCCGGCTTCGGTATCGATCGGATTGAGGCCGATCTCGACCGGAAATTCGCTGCCGTCGGCACGGCAGCCGAACAGGTCGCGGCCGACGCCCATCGGGCGTGGTTGCGGGTCGTCGAAGAAGCCCCCGCGAAAGTCGCGATGGTTGGCACGAAAACGTTCAGGCACCAGCATTTCCACCGATTGCCCGATCAGGGCCTGGCGGCCGTAATCGAACATTTTCTCGGTCTGTGTATTGACCATGACCATGATGCCTTCGCGGTCGATCATGACCATCGCGCTGGGCGCCCATTCGACGACCCGACGAAACGAATCTTCTCCCAGCTGCTGGCTGGTCGGCATCCCGGGCAATACCGGGCAACCGCGCCCGGCGGACGACTCTGCGTTTTCTTGCGGAGGAGCGCTATCCGCTGCCTTCATGTCCATATCGAACGCCCTCGATGGAGTCGCCAGATTTGCCGATGCTTCAGGAGCCTCGCTGAGAAGAGGAGTTTTTTCCTGTTGCCGTTCGACCGGCGCCTGGGAAAATAATTCCGGCGCCGGGCTCGAATTTACCGGCGCCGAAATGGGCAATCGCGACGCCGGACGGGCCGCCCCGGTACAATGTCCGGCGAGCGGCCGCTTGCCCCGGAGGGGCAATCCGGCCGGTCATCGTTTCATTTCAGGGAAAACGCATGAAACTTCAGCATCTGGCAATCGGCGCCCGTTTCGAATACGAAGGCGCGGTGTACGTGAAGACCGGGCCGCTCACTGCCGCGTCGGAAGAAGGCGGGCAGCGCATCATTCCGCGCTACGCGATCCTCAGGCCGCTCGATGTGCCGGCGGCGGAAAGCAACCCGTCGCCGGTCAAGGGGCGGCTGGAAGCGGTGCGGGTGCGCACGGCTTTCGAGCGTTTTTACGAGTCTTGTGAGCGGCTGGTGCCGGAGGATGGCCGCAATGAACTGGCCGAGGCGCGCCAGCTGTTTCTGGAGGCCATCAAGTAGCAAATGCTACGGTCAGGCCGAAATTTTGGCCAAAAATGAAAAACGGGGAAGGCATTGCCTTCCCCGTTTTGTTTGTGACTGTCCGGACGGCTACTTCTTCAGCAACGCTTCCTGCACCGCATCGAGATCGGCTTTTCTGACGATGCCCATCTTCTTCTGCACGACCTGGCCGTGGCGGTCGATGAACAGCGTGTAGGGCAGGCCGGCCTTGCTGTTGCCGAGCGCCTGCATCAGCGGGATGCCCTGCGCCTTGGCGACGAACACCGGGTAATCCATGTCGTAGGCCTTGGCGAATTCCTTGGCCGGTTCGGCCTTGTCCTCGATGCCGATACCGAGCACCTCGACCTTGCCTTTCAGTTCGGCGCGGAACTTGATCAGCTCCGGGATTTCGGCCCGGCAGGGGCCGCACCAGCGAGCCCAGAAATTGACCACCAGCGGCTTGCCCTTGTAGCGCTCCAGCGCCACCGGTTTGTCGTCGAGGTCGTTCAGCGTTGCGGCGAACAGCGGGGCCGACGAGGGCTGGTCATTGGCTACGGTCGATGCCGAAAAAAGGGCAAAAACCAAAGTTGCAAACAGTTTGCTCAAGGCAGGTCACCGCGGCGGAACAGGAAGTAGCCGACCGTCGCGCTGACCACGCCAAGCGCCGCCGGGTAGACCAGCGCGAAAACCTTGTAGCCGGCCGTGCCGAACAGGTCGAGGATGACGTAGGCCGACGGGCCGAGGACGATCAGTTGCGGGTCGAACAGCGCCAGCGCGGCGGTGCGGAAGACCTGCAGCGGGTTGGCCAGGGCCAGCGTGACGGCGATTTCCGGCGCGACCTTGCCCTGGATCATCACGCCGAGCAGGATCAGGTCGAGGAACAGCAGCAGGAACAGCCAGACCATGAAGGCGGCGCCCTGGGCCATGTCGGTGGTGCGCGCGATGGCCGAGATCAGCATGCCGATGCCGAGGAAGCAGGCAGCCATCACAGCGAGCAGGGCGGTGTAGTAGCCGAACATGTCCCACGGCACTTCGATGCCGGCAATCGTCGCCCAGATCACGGCGCCGAGCATGGCCAGGAAGACCGGCGCGAAGACGACGATGTAGCGGCCGACGATCTTGCCCCAGAACCAGGCCGACAGTGAGACCGGCAGCGAAAGCAGGTATTCGAAGACGCCGGCCTCGCGGTCGCCGGCCACCGAGCGGACCGTGGTGATCAGCACGAAGATCGGCAGGATGGCCATGGTCAGCTGGATGTAGGTGACGAGCAGGCGCGACAGGCCGATGAAGCCGAGGACGCGCGATTCGGTCAGGCCAAAGACGAAAAGCAGCGCGACGATGCCGCCGAAGACCAGCGTGTAGATCTGGAACCAGCGGGCGCGCAGCGATTCGACGATGTCCAGTTTGGCGGTCAACCAGAGTTGTTTCATTTACTTGCCCTTGGCCAGCGTGTGCTGGCGCATGTCGGTGAAATCGAGGGCGCCGGCCAAGGGGGCGGCGACGGCGGCGAAGTTGTAACCCATCGGCGAGGTGCGCGTCACGTAGTAGGCGCGGCGCGGGTCGAGCCAGACCATCTCGTCGCGGCTCTTGCTGTTGAAGTCGGCGACCCACATCCTGGTGCCGGCATCGGCCAGCCACGGGAATTTGTCGGCCTTCTCCTTCAGCCAGAAGGCGAGGCAGCCGGGATCGTCGAACTTGAAGACGGTGTTTTCCGGGCCGCCGCGCACCTGGCCGGCGAAGCGGCGGTCGGAGATGACCATGCTGCAGCGCACGCAGGTATCGCGGTCCCACTTGATCTCGGCCATGCCGTCCGGCCAGCCGCCCTTGCGGCCGCAGCCGGAGAGCGCCGCGGCGAGCGGCGTCAGCAGCAGGCCGCCGAGGCCGAGCCGGCCGATGAACTGGCGGCGGTGGCTGTCGCACATGGTCAGTTTTCGGCCAGCGAAAGCTCGCTGACCAGCGCCGTGTAGCGGGAAACGATGCCGAGGAAGCGCAGGCGGTCCGGCCCGGCGATCTCGCCTTCCCAGACGCGGTTGTCGTCGCTGCTC
>CAIXSK010000249.1 GCA_903922075.1 uncultured beta proteobacterium
ACGGCGCGCGAGGTCGGTACCTTCGCCCATCGCCTGCCGGCCGACATGGTGGTGATGAATCCCAAGCACCGCGAGATGTCCGAAAAAATCTGGAAGCTGCCGGCCGGCACCATCCCCGACTGGATCGGCCTGCACGCCGTCGCCCAGAGTCGTGCCCTGAAGGACGGCAAGCTCGGCTTCTACTGGACGTCGACGACCAACAACATGCAGGCCGGGCCGAACGTCAATGACGAAATCTACCCGGGCTGGCGCAATCCCAAGGCCTTCGTGGTCGTTTCCGATGTCTACCCGACGGTGTCGGCGATGTCCTCCGACTTGATCCTGCCTTGCGCCATGTGGATGGAAAAGGAAGGCATGTATGGCAACGCCGAACGGCGCGGCCAGATGTGGCGCCAGCAGGTCAAGGCGCCGGGCGAGGGCAAGTCCGACCTGTGGCAGTACATGGAGTTTTCGAAGCGCTTCAAGGTCGAGGAAGTATGGCCGGCCGAACTGCTCGACAAGAATCCGGAATACAAGGGCAAGACGCTGTACGACGTGCTCTATGCCAACGGCCAGGTCAACAAGTTTGGCCTCGACGAGGTCAAGCGCGTCAACGCCCATGCCATCAAGGACTACATGAACGACGAGTCGCAGGCTTTCGGCTACTACGTCCAGAAGGGCCTGTTCGAGGAATACGCCGTTTTCGGTCGCGGCAAGGCGCACGACCTGGCGCTGTTCGACGTCTATCACAAGGCGCGCGGCCTGCGCTGGCCGGTGGTCGACGGCAAGGAAACGCTGTGGCGCTTCCGCGAGGGTTACGACACCTATGTGCCGAAGGGTGAAAGCGTGCGTTTCTACGGCTATCCGGACGGCAAGGCCATCGCCTTCGCGCTGCCTTACCAGCCGGCAGCAGAAATGCCCGATGCCGAGTACGACCTCTGGCTATGTACCGGCCGCGTGCTGGAGCACTGGCATACGGGTTCGATGACCCGCCGCGTGCCGGAACTCTACAAGGCGGTTCCCGATGCGATGATCTACATGCATCCCGAAGATGCCAAGAAGCGTGGCCTGGCCCGCAACGATGTGGTCAAGGTGGCGACCCGGCGCGGCGAGATCCAGTTGCGCGTCGAGACCAAGGGGCGCAACAAGCCGCCGGTCGGGCTGGTCTTCGTGCCTTTCTTCGACGAGCACCGGCTGGTTAACAAGCTGACGCTGGACGCCACTTGTCCGATCTCGAAAGAGACCGACTTCAAGAAATGCGCCTGCAAGGTAGTCAAGGCCTGATCAATAGCGACAAGGCAATCAGGGAGCGCCGGAAGCGGGTGGGAAAAGGGGCCCACCCGCGACTGGCCTGACCGAAAAATGAGAAAGCAATGAACAGCAACACCCCGAAAACGAACGCGGCCCGCCGCCAATTCATGTTCGACTCCGCCCGCATGGCTTGCGGCGTCGGCATGCTTGGCCTCGGCCTGGGACTTTACGCCAAGCAGTCGAAGGCCTTGCCGGCGCTCGCCCTGCGGCCGCCGGGCGCGCTGGCCGAGGATGACTTCCTCGGCGCCTGCATCCGCTGCGGCCTGTGCGTTCGCGACTGTCCCTACAACACCCTTGAACTGGCCAAGCCGGAGGCGCCGGTGGCGACCGGTACGCCCTATTTCACCGCGCGCAACATCCCGTGCGAGATGTGCGACGACATTCCCTGCGTCAAGGCTTGCCCGACGCAGGCGCTCGATCACCAGTTGACCGACATCAACAAGGCCAAGATGGGCGTCGCGGTGCTGATCGATCACGAAACCTGCCTGAATTTCCTCGGCCTGCGCTGCGATGTCTGCTACCGCGTCTGTCCGGTCATCGACAAGGCGATCACGCTCGACATGGTGCCCAACGCGCGGACCGGGCGGCACGCCATGTTCCTGCCGACGGTTCACTCGGAGCATTGCACCGGCTGCGGCAAATGCGAGAAATCCTGCGTCCTCGAAGAAGCGGCGATTCGCATCCTGCCGCCCAAGCTGGCCAAGGGCGAACTCGGCAAGCATTACCGGATCGGCTGGGAAGAGCAGAAGAAGGCCGGCCATTCGATGATCGACGAATCGAAAATGGTCGACCTGCCCGACCGCCTGCCTGAAGGGGCCAGCTTGCCTGGCCACTACGACCCGGCTTCCGGGAATACTGCTGCCGTGCGCGGCATGCCCGGCAGCGAGGCGGGGACTATTCCCAGTTTGCCGCCGGGGCTGGGGGGCAAGCCATGAGCGCCACCGTGCACAAGAAACGCATCGGCGCCGATGCGGTGGCCGAAAAGGGCTGGCTGGCGGCGCATAAGTGGCTGATCCTGCGTCGGATTTCGCAATTCGGCATTCTTGGCCTGTTCCTGCTCGGCCCGCTGGCCGGCATCTGGATCGTCAAGGGCAACCTCAATTTCAGTTACACGCTGGGTGTGCTGCCGCTGACCGACCCTTATGTCGCCTTGCAGTCGCTGGCCACCGGTCATCTGCCGGAAACACTCGGGCTGATCGGCCTGGCGATTGTCGTCGGCTTCTATCTGCTGGTCGGCGGTCGGGTCTATTGCAGCTGGGTCTGCCCGGTCAATGTCGTTACCGATGCCGCCGGCTGGCTGCGCGACCGCCTGGGCATCAAGGGTAGCGTCCATCTGTCGCGCCAGACGCGTTACTGGGTGCTGGGCATGACGCTGGTCGGCTCGGCGCTGACCGGGGTCGTCCTGTGGGAACTGATCAACCCGATTTCGATGCTGCACCGTGGTCTGATTTTTGGCCTTGGCATGGCATGGACGGTCGTATTGTCGATCTTCCTGTTCGACCTGTTCGTGATGAGCCGCGGTTGGTGTGGCCGTTTGTGCCCGGTCGGCGCCTTCTACAGCCTGCTCGGGCACTGGAGCCCGGTCCGTGTTGCCGCGCCGCAACGCCGCGCCTGCAACGACTGCATGGACTGCTTCGAAGTCTGCCCGGAGCCGCAGGTCATTCGTCCCGCCCTGAAGGGCGAGGCAAAGGGCCAGGGGCCGGTCATCCTGTCGGCCGATTGCACCAACTGCGGTCGCTGCATCGATGTTTGTTCGAAGGATGTCTTTACCTTCGGCCTGCGTTTCAACAATTCCGCATCTGCTGTGCCGCTTCCCGCGGCGCAGTCCGAATCGAAGTGATGATCGAGTTCTTGAGGAGGAGCGCCCATCATGAAAC
>CAIXSK010000250.1 GCA_903922075.1 uncultured beta proteobacterium
AAATTGGTCAGCAGCAGGCTGGCGATCTCCGGCAATTCGTCGCCGTGCCCGGCCAGCGAGGGCATGGCCACCCAGATTTCGTTGAGCCGGGCGAGCAGCTTGCCGTCCCAGCCTGCCTCACCCAGCGCCGGAAGCGAGACGACGGTGGCCGCGATCAATTGCAGGTGGAGTTTTTCCAGGCGGTCGACCGCGAAGGCCAGGTTCATCTGCTGCATCTTGCCCAGCGCCGAGAGGTCCGGCACGAACAGGATGCCACCGGTGACCTTTTCCAGCATTTCCTGGGTCAGCGCACTGCTCACGCCGGACAGATCGAGCCAGGGTGCCCGTGGCGGCTGCAGCGTGCGAGCGCAAATTTCCGCCATGCCGCCGTTGGCGCCCTTGAGCAGCAGCGTCGACGACTTGGCCGCGGCCTGCTCCAGACGGCGCTTGAATTCCTTGACCACAGCCGAACGGGTGAAGGCCTCCAGCGTCAGCGGCGGCCGGGCCGGCGGTTTATCGTGCTTGAGCGCCTTCTGCACCGTACCCAGCAACTTCTGCAGGGCAATCGGCTTTTCGAGAAAATCGAAGGCACCGAAGCGCGTCGCCTCGACCGCGGTATCGATGGTGCCGTGGCCGGACATCATGACCACCGGCATGGTGAGATGCCCTTCGGCATGCCACTCCTTGAGCAGCGAGATGCCGTCAGTGTCGGGCATCCAGATGTCGAGCAGAACGAGATCGGGGCGCAGTTCGCCGCGAATGCGCCGGGCTGCCGCGGCATTTTCGGCCAGCCGGACGTCGTAACCCTCGTCGATCAGGATTTCCGACAACAGCTCGCGAATGCCGACTTCGTCGTCAACGACCAGAATGATGGCCATGCTTGGATTCCTCCTCCTTCACCAGGGGCAGACGGATGTCGATCCGGGCGCCGCCCTCGGGTGCATTGCTGATTTCGATGGTACCCAGGTGTTCTTCGACAATTTTCTTGACGATGGGCAGGCCAAGGCCGGTACCGCGCGCCTTGGTGGTGACATAGGGTTCGAAGATGCGCGGCAGTAGCTCGACCGGAAAGCCGGGACCATTGTCGGCGATGATCAACCGGGCACAGCGACCGAGCTGCTCGGTCTGGATCAGGATGGACGCGTCGTCACGCCCCTCCAGCGCATCTTCGGCATTGCGCAGCAGGTTGTGGATAATCTGCCGCAACTGCGTGGCGTCGCCGAGGATGGCTGGCAGATCGCCGGCCAACCGGGTTTCGATGGCCGCCGACGAGCTTTCGTAGAGGCCCAGCACCTCGCCGATCAGCCCGTTGAGGTCGAGCGGCGCCACTTCCGGGGCCGGCAGGCGGGCGTAGTCGCGGAAATCGTCGACCATGCGCTTCATCGCCTGGACCTGGTTGATGATGGTCTGCGTACCGCGCGCCAGCATGTCGGCATCGCCGTTGCTCAGCTTGTCGGCCAGCTTGAACTGCAGGCGCTCGGCAGACAGTTGGATCGGCGTCAGCGGGTTCTTGATCTCGTGGGCCAGCCGGCGCGCCACTTCGCCCCACGCGGCGCTGCGCTGGGCGGCGATCAATCGGGTGACGTCGTCGAAAACCACGACGTCGCCACCGCCGCTCGCTTCCGGCAGACGGGAACCGCGCAGCAGCAGCACCTGCGGCATGCCGTTCGGACGCTCCATCTCCAGTTGCGCCTGCCACTCGACCTCTTCCGTCGCGGCAAAGTGCTCGCGGATGAAGGTGCCCAATGCCTGCTGGCGCGGCCATTCGTCGACGATGGCACCGATTAGCCCGGTGAAGTCGTCGCTCAAAATGGTCAAGGCGCCTTCGTTGACGGTGCGCAGGACGAAGCGGCGGTCGAAGACCAGCACGCCGGTCGACAGGTTGGCGAGGATGGATTCGAGATAGCCGCGGGCCGATTCGAGCTCGGCCCGGTGGCGCTCGGTCTCGCGGCGGGCATCGTCGAGCTGCCGGGTCATCCGGTTGAAGGACTGGGTCAACACACCAAGTTCGTCGCCGCTGTAGATCGCCTGGCGCGGCGAGAAGTCGCCCTGGGCGACGGCCTGCGTCCCTTCGGCCAGGATGTAGAGCGGCGCCGCCAGCCGGCGGGCCATCAGGAAGGCCAGCGCAAAGGCGCCGAACAGGGCGACCAGTACGGTCAGGGTCAGGGTCAGGGCATAAATGCGGGTCAGTCCCTGGCGGGCCAACTGGAGTTCCTGGTAATCGCGATAAACCCCCTGCACGGCATCGGCATCGTGGGCCAGGCCGGGCGGTACCGACTGGGTCAGTTGCAGGATGCGCGGCTCCTCGAACATGTCGCGGGCCGAGACCGGCACCAGAACGCGCAGGTAGAGCTTGCCGCCCTCGCCCTCGACGGTGCCGACCGAGCGCGTATTGCGTGCCTGCTTGAGCTGGGCCTGGCTGGGCAGATCGGGGAGCAGGCTGGCCAGTTCGCCGGTGGCGCTGGACAGCAACTGGCCGCCGACCGAGAACAGTGCCGCCGACTGGACGCCCTTTTCCTCGCGCAGGCGCAGCAGGGCGGAACGCCGTGACGATTCCTGGATGTCGGACAGCTCGGACGACATGCTGCGCCCTTTCTCGACCAGATCGGCGAGCAGCGAATCGAGCGCCGAACGGCCGAGTTGCAGGCCGGATTCGAGTGCCTTTTCGACACGAACGTCGAACCAGCTTTCGATCGAACGGGTGACGAATTGCACCGAGACGCCATAGACCAGTGCCCCGGGCAGCACGGCGATGACGCCGAACATCAGCATCAGGCGCAGCTTCAGGCGCGCCCCGAAAACCTGGGCCCGATAGTCGCGCCACAGGGTGCGTAGCTGCCAGCCGACCAGGCCGACCATGGCCAGCGCCAGGATGACGTTGAGGCCGATCAGCAAGGGGTAGTTCTGCGAAAAGATGACTGTATCCGCTGCCGTCGACATCAACAGCAGGAACCACAGGATGCCCCCGATGGCTGCGGCGAAGGCGCCGCCGGCGGCGACGATACGCTTCATTTGGTGTCCACCGGGACGGCCGGCGGGGTCGCCGATGGCGGCACGGCATTCGGCGGCAGCGCCGGCAGGCTGGCCTGCCAGGTCTTCCAGTCGGAAGCCAGGCTCCAGTCCTTGTTACCGAGCGCCGTGATCTGGAACGGCTTCGGCAACTGGGTGACATCAAGCCGCAAACGCAGCGCCGCATCATAGGTTTCGCCGGCCCGCAGGCCTTTGTCCCCGCGTTCGGCGACCACCCAGTTGCGCAAGCGGGAAAGTACCTGCAAGGCATCGGACAAGCTGGCAAACGATTGATGCAGGCCGGAACCCGCCGACAGCCGGTATTGCCGGGTCAGGGCGTTGTAGGACAGGCGGTAGGTCTGGCTGCGACTGACCAGCTTTTCGTCCAGCCAGTACCAGCGTGCCTTGGTCAATTCAAAATCGGCGACGAAATAGAGGACGACGCCCTTGGCCACCGCTTCTTCGAGGCGCGGATTCAGTTCGAACTTGAAGTCGGCCGCCAGCACGTAGCCATCGTCGCCGGCCTGCAACTGCGGATTGGCGATGTCGATCTCGGCAGCCCACGCCATCACGGGCAAGAAAGCCAGCGCCAGCAACCAGAGGCGCAGCAGTTGAGTCACGCCGGCCTGCAGGCCGGCGTTTCCTCGCCAGGAGCTTGGCGAGCCTTCGGCGCCGGACAGGCTCACCCCGCCAACCCCGCCAAAAATGGCGGGGCTTGCGCTCGACCCGTGGTCAATCACGCTTTTCGAGCAGGCAGTAGAAGAAGCCATCGTGTTCGGCGGTCGGTAGCAACTGTTCCTCGTGGCGGCGGTAGGCCTGCGGCTGGCGTTCAAGAAAGCGGTCGATCTGGCCCCCGTTCTCGGCCGGAAACACCGAGCAGGTTGCGTAGAGCAGTTTACCCCCGGGACGCAGGACCTGCCACAGGGCATCGAGAATTCGCGCCTGGGCGGCGGCAAAGCTGGCGATATCGGCTTCGCGGCGCAGCCATTTGGCATCCGGATTGCGGCGCACGACGCCACTGGCCGTGCACGGCACGTCGGCGAGCACCGCGTCGAAGGGGCGGCCGTCCCACCAGGTGGTCAATTTGGTGCAGTCGGCAGCTTCGATCCGGGCGGTCAGGCCGAGGCGCGTCAGCGTTTCGGCGATGCGCCGGCAGCGGGATGGCTTGAGATCAAGGGCCAGCAGATCGAGGTCGCTGCGTTCGAGCAGATGGGCGGTCTTGCCGCCCGGTGCAGCGCAGGCGTCGAGGACATGGCTGCCCGGCGCCGGCGCGAGCAGCGTTGCCGCCTTTTGCGCCCCCGGGTCCTGCACGGACACCAGGCCGTCGGCAAAGCCCGGCAGGGCATCGACCGACACCGGATGGTCGAGCGCCAGGCCACTTTCGCCGACCGGCGTGGCGGCAATCCCTGCGGCGACAAGCAGCGCCTGGTATTCGTCGCGCCCAATCCGCCGGCTGTTGACCCGCAGGCCCATCGGCGGCGGCGCATTGCCGGCGGCGACGATGGCGGGCCAGCTGTCCGGATAGGCAGCCTGCAGACGGGCCAGCCACCAGTCGGGATGCATGGCGGCGGCACCGGCGTCGGCCGCGAAAGCCGCCGTCAACGCCGGCTGCTGGCGCAGGAAATTGCGCAACACACCGTTGACCAGGCCGCGGAAGTTGCCGCCGGCAATTTCTCCGGCGGCCGAAACGGCCTGGTCGACGACGGTATGCACCGCATCCGGCCGGGTTTCGAGGCGATAGAGCGCAACCAGCAGCAGGGCGCGGACTTCGTCGACATAAAGCGGCTTTTCGAGCAGGCGGGCGAGGTAGAAATCGCCCCGTCCGTAGGCGCGCAGGCTGCCATAGACCAGGTCCTGCACGGCCGGACGGGCCGCTGCGTCGACGCGGGAGAGCAGGCCGTCGGCCAGGCTCTGCCCGGCAAGCACGGCGGTATCGATACGAGCCGCCTCGAGCAGGGCGTAAGCGAGCGAATTAAGGGGCAGTCGGGACATAGTCGATGATTATCGCACGCGGCATAATGGCCTCATGCATCGTTTCCTGTTCGCCCTGTTTTTCTTTTTGCCAGCCGCGCCGAGCCACGCCTGGAATGCCGCCGGCCACCGGCTGGTGGCGGTGATCGCCTGGCAACAGTTGGCGCCGGACAGCCGGGAAGCGATCACGGCGGCGCTGGCCCGGCATCCGGACCACAGCCGCTGGGCAGAGCGGGCCCGCTCCAACGACGGCATCGATATCATCGCCGAGGCCGCGACCTGGCCGGACGACATCCGCAACGATCCGCGCTTCCACGACGAGGAACGCGAGGCCCCCACCCCGCCGCTGCCCGGCCTGCCGGACACCGCCCGCCACAAGCGCTGGCATTACGTCGATCTCGACGCCGGCGGCCAGGTCCGTGAGGGTGAAGCCGACCGCCAGATCGAGCGGCTGGCGCAAATGCTACGGTCGGCCCGAAAAAATGCCGAAATTTCAAATTCCCTGCCCTGGCTGCTCCACCTCGTCGCCGACATCCACCAGCCGCTGCATGTCGGGCGGCATGGCGATGAAGGCGGCAATCAGGTGGAAATCGAAAACCCGTTCAACAAACGCCTGCCCTTCACCAACCTGCATACTTACTGGGACGACCTGCCCGGCCCGCCTTGGCTGCGCGGCCAGCGCCTGGCGAAAAACGCGGCGCGCCTGATCGAGGACTATCCGGCGCCGGCGCAAGGCGATGTCCGGTTGTGGCGCGACGAGAGCCACCGCCTGCTCGACCAGGTCTATCCGACCGCCAGCGGCAGCCTGCTGCCCATCGTCGACGAGGATTTCCGGCGCCGCAGCCGCGATCTCGCCAACCGCCGCATCGTCGCTGCCGGCTACCGCCTCGGCCGCCTGCTGGAAAGCATCTTCGGCCAGCGGGTTTCACGTGAAACGCCCTAGAATTCATCCATGAACGGACTGCACCTGATCGCCGACCTCCACGACTGCCGCTGCGCCCCGGCCCTGCTGCTCGATGCGGCCGGCCTCGAGGCCTATTGCGTCGATGCCTGCCAGCGCCACGGGCTGACCGTCGTCGGCCGCCTCTTTCATGCCTTCCGCAACGCTGCCGACCAGCCGGCCGGCGTCACCGGCACCGTCGTCCTCGCCGAATCGCACCTCGCCATCCATACCTGGCCGGAAGTCGGCGGCGTGACGCTCGATGTTTACGTCTGCAACTTCAGCGGCGACAACAGCTCCAAGGCAAGAGCACTGTTCGCCGAGGTAATCGAGCATTTCGCCCCGGATAGCCGGCAGTGCACGAGCGTCGAACGGGGTCGGCTGGCCCCGGCAAAGTAGCAGCCGGCTGCTACCCGCCCCCCGGCGATTCCTCCGACAATGTTCCTGCACACCGGCAAGCCTGCCGGGTGCATGACAAATTCAAAGGAGACAAACATGGCTGCCCGCAAAATCCTGATGCTGACCGGTGACTACACCGAAGACTACGAAACCATGGTGCCCTTCCAGGCCCTGCTGATGGTCGGCCACACCGTCCATGCCGCCTGCCCGGGCAAAAAGGCCGGCGAATCTGTGCGCACCGCCATCCACGACTTCGAAGGCGACCAGACCTACAGCGAAAAACCCGGTCACAACTTCACGCTGAACGCGACCTTCGCCGACCTCCGCGCCGAAGATTACGACGCACTGGTCATCCCTGGCGGCCGCGCGCCGGAATACCTGCGCCTGAACCCCGAAGTCCTGGCCATGGTTCGCCACTTCGCCGACGCCGGCAAGCCGATCGCCGCGATCTGCCACGGCGCGCAACTGCTGGCCGCGGCCGGCGTCCTCAATGGCCGTTCGTGCAGCGCCTACCCGGCCTGCGGCCCGGAAGTCCGCGCGGCCGGCGGGCAATACGCCGACATTCCGGTCGACCAGGCTCACGTGGACGGCAATCTGGTCACCGCCCCGGCCTGGCCGGCGCACCCGACATGGCTGGCCAAGTTCCTGCCGCTGCTCGGCACCCGGATCGCCCTTTGATTTTGTCGGCGGGGCAAGGCCTTGGCGTTGCCCCGCTCCATCCAGGAGGCTGCATGTGTGAAATTTACGTCAAGGCCGACCCGATGCTCTACGAGTCGCGGGCCCGCTCGCTGCGCATTCATGGCTTCGTGACCAAGATCCGGCTGGAAAACCTGTTCTGGGACATCCTGGCCGAACTGGCCGGCAACGAGGAGATGACGACCAACCAACTGATCGCCAAGCTCTACGACGAAATCGAGCAATATCGCGGCGAAGTCGAAAACTTCGCCTCCTTCCTGCGCGTCACCTGCCTGCGCTACCTGACCCTGCGCCACCAGAAACCGGGCGAGAAGCCCAGCCTGGCCGTCGTCGGCACCCTACCGGCCAGCCTTCACGAACTGCCGCGCAACGTCAGCGCGGCCTGAGCCGGCGATCAGGCCGGGAAGTCGAAGCGGTCGCCGACCTTCAGCGGGTGACCGGCCAGAAATTGCTGGACCGGCAGGCGCTTGCCGCCGGCTTTCTGCAACTCGCTCACCGCCAGCGCACCCGCGCCGCAGGCCACCAGCAGAATGCTACGGTCGATGGCCAAAATCGTGCCTTTTTCACCTTCGGCATCGACCGGCCTGGCCTGCCATATTTTGACCGTCTGGCCGCCGAACAAGGCTTGCGCCCCGGGAAACGGGTTGAAGGCGCGAATGTGGCGATCCAGTTCGGCAGCGCTCTTCGACCAATCGATCAGCGCCTCGGCCTTTTCGATCTTGTGGGCGTAAGTCACGCCTTCGGCCGGTTGCGGTTCGGCCGGCAGGGGCAGCTTGCCCAGCGCCTCGACGACCAGCGTAGCCCCCAGCGCGGCCAGGCGGTCGTGCAGCGTCGCCGTGGTATCGGTCGCTTCGATCGGAAAGGCGCCGCGCAACAGCACCGGGCCGGTATCCAGGCCAGCTTCCATCTGCATGATGCAGACGCCGGTTTCGGCGTCGCCGGCCAGCAGGGCACGCTGGATCGGCGCCGCCCCGCGCCAGCGCGGCAGCAGCGAACCGTGAATATTGATGCAGCCATGGCGCGGCAGATCGAGCACGACCTGCGGCAGGATCAGTCCGTAGGCCGCGACGACCATGATCTCGGCGCCGACGGCAGCGATTTTCGCCTGCGCCGCGGCATCCTTCAGGGTCAGCGGCTGGAACACCTCGATGCCGTGGTCGAGCGCCACTTTCTTGACGGCCGACGGTTGCAGCGCCATGCCACGCCCGGCCGGGCGATCCGGCTGGGTGAGCACCAGCGCGACCTGATGCCCGGCAGCAACGATAGCCTGCAGCGCCGTGGCGGCGAACTCCGGCGTTCCGGCGAAGATCAGCCTCATGCCGTGACGCGCGCCTGCTTGGCCAGCTTGTTCTTGATCCGCAACTGCTTCAGCTGCGACAGGTGGTCGACGAACACCGTGCCGTTCAGATGATCGATCTCGTGCTGGATGCAGACGGCAAGCAGACCTTCCGCGTCCAGCGTCCGCGTCGAGCCATCGAGATCGAGATAAGTGATGGTCACCCGCTCGGCGCGCTCGACCTTGTCATAGATGCCAGGTACCGACAGACAGCCCTCCTCGCCGACCTGTGTCCCCTCGCAACGACTGAGCACCGGGTTGATGAAGACGCGCAGTTCGTTCTTCTCCTCGGACACGTCGATCACGACGACGCGCTTATGCACGTCGACTTGGGTTGCCGCCAAACCGATCCCCGGCGCCTCGTACATGGTTTCGGCCATATCGGCAGCCAGTTTTCGAATGCTCTCGTCAATATCGGCAACGGGTTGAGCGACCTTTTTCAGGCGCGGATCGGGAAAACGCAAAATGGGTAGAAGGGCCATATCAAAACCGGAATAAAAGCTTGCTCGCTCAGGTTATTACGTGCAGAATCTAAAGCAATTCCAAGGTATGGAACGCAAATTGATCGCTGCAATGAGACCGCGACGACGATACTGCGTTCCACCGGCACGTGAGGTTACGACTATGGTTCGCATTATATCCGCGCTCATCCTGGCCGTGACGGCCGCCTGCGCATCGGCCGCCGAGCCGCTCAAGCTCGTCGACAACCCGCCGGACCGCCACATCGTCGTCAAGGGCGACACCCTGTGGGGCATCTCTGGCAAGTTTCTCCAGCAACCCTGGCGCTGGCCGGAAATCTGGCAGATGAACAAGGAACAGATCAAGAACCCGCACTGGATCTACCCGGGCGACATCATCCTGCTCGACATGTCGAGCGGCTCGCCGCGCCTCAAGATGGCCAAGCGGGTTGGCGGCCAGGACGGCAAGGCCCAGCCAACGGTGTACAGCACCCCGGTCCAGCAGGTCATCCCGAGCATACCGCCCAGCGCCATCGAACCCTTCATTTCTCAACCGTTGATCGTCGAAGCGGCCGAGCAGGACAGCCCGGTCAAGATTGTCGCCACCGAGGAAGATCGCATTATGGTCGGCAGCGCCGACTCGTTCTACGCCAGCGGCATTCCCGATACCAGTGTCGAGAAGTGGCACATCTTCCGCAAGGGCAAGGGCCTGAAGGATCCGGATACCGGCGAGATTATCGCCTACGAAGCCTTCTTCCTCGGCAATGCCAGCCTGGTCAAGCCGGGCGAACCGGCCAACCTGCGCGTCACGCTGGCCAAGGAAGAAATCGGCCTTGGCGACCGCCTGCTCCCCGCACCACCGGCTGAAATCATCTCCTATGTGCCACACCGCCCGGACCAGGAGGTTTCAGCCAAGGTCGTCTCGATTTATGGTGGCGTCAATGAAGGCGGCCCGTCCTCCGTCGTTGCCCTGAACCGCGGCAAGAACGATGGTCTGGAAATCGGCCATGTCGTCGCGATGCACCGTAATCGCGTCTCGGCCAGCGTCGATTCCGAAGGTCGCCGCACGCTGACCCAGGTGCCGGCAGAGCGCTACGGCCTGGCTTTCGTCTTCCGCGTCTTCAACCGCGTGGCCTACGCCCTGGTCGTCCAATCCTCGAAATCGGTCATCGTCGGGGACTCCGCCACAAACCCGTGATCGACAATGTTGAAGGGCTGGCCGCCTGGCTGCGGCTGACCCTGATCCCAGGCATTGGCGGCGAGACACAGCGGAAGCTTCTCGCCGCTTTCGGTTTACCCGAGGCCATCTTCGCCGCCGGCCGACTAGCCACCCGCGCGGTCGCTGGCGACCGCGCCGACCTGCTGTTCGATTTTGACCCTTCCGAAAGCATTGACCGTAGCCTTGCCTGGGCCGACCAGCCCGGAAACCACATCCTGACCCTGGCCGACGACGCCTACCCCAAGGCCCTGCTCGAAATCGCCGATCCCCCCAGCCTGCTCTACGTGCGCGGCAATCCCGCCCTGCTCCGGCAGCGCGGCCTGGCGATAGTCGGCAGCCGCAACGCGACGCCGCAGGGGGTGCAGACAGCCGAGAGTTTTGCCCGGTCACTGGCCGGCAAGGGCCTGTGCATCGTCAGCGGCCTGGCCCTGGGCATTGATGCGGCGGCCCACCGCGGAGCGCTGGCGGCCGGCGGCGAAACCATCGCCGTGATCGGCACCGGGGCCGACCGCATTTATCCCGCCCGCAACAAGGAACTGGCGCTGGCCATTGCCGAACACGGCGCCATTGTTTCCGAGTTTCCGCTCGCTACGCCGTCCATCGCCTCGAACTTTCCGCGCCGCAACCGGATCATCTCCGGCCTGTCGCGCGGCGTGCTGGTCGTCGAAGCCGCGCCGGAAAGCGGCTCGCTGATCACCGCCCGCCTGGCCGCCGAACAAGGCCGCGAAGTTTTCGCCATCCCCGGCTCCATACATTCGCCGGTTGCCCGTGGCTGTCACAAGCTGATCAAGCAAGGGGCCAAGCTGGTCGAGACGGCGACCGACATCCTGGAAGAGCTGGGCAATTACATCGAGCCGGCCTGCCCCGAAATCACCCCGGAAGACGCCGATGACAACCCCATTCTCGCCGCCCTCGGCCACGATCCGTGCAGTCTCGACGACCTGGCCGAACGCACCAGCCTGAGCGCCGATCAATTACTGCCGGAACTGCTGCTGCTTGAACTTTCCGGGCGCATAGCGACTCTGCCGGGTAACCGTTACCAGCAGCTAACCTAGGCTGCTTATATATATAGACGGCTTGCCAAGCCGCGCGCCGGGCACTTATCATGCCCCGGCACCCAACAGGCCAAAACATGTCCAAAAAGCTGATCATTGCCGAAAAACCTTCCGTCGCCGCCGACATCGCGCGGGCGCTGGGCGGCTTTACCAAACACGACGACTACTTCGAAAGCGAAGACCTCGTGCTCTCCTCGGCCGTCGGTCACCTGCTCGAACTGGCCTGCCCGGAAGAATTCGAAGTCAAGCGCGGCAAATGGTCCTTCGCCCACCTGCCAGTGATCCCGCCGCACTTCGCACTGAAGCCGATCGAGAAGACCGAATCGCGCCTCAAGGTGCTCAACAAGCTGATCAAGCGCAAGGACGTCAGCGGCCTGATCAACGCCTGCGACGCGGGGCGCGAAGGCGAATTGATCTTCAATTACATCGCCCAGAACGCCAAGTCCGGCAAACCGGTGCAGCGACTGTGGCTGCAGTCGATTACCCAGGGCGCGATCCGCGACGGTTTCGCCCGCCTGCGCCCTGGCAACGACATGCAAGGTCTTGGCGACGCCGCCGTCTGCCGCTCCGAGTCCGACTGGCTGGTCGGCATCAACGGCACCCGGGCGATGACCGCCTTCAATT
>CAIXSK010000251.1 GCA_903922075.1 uncultured beta proteobacterium
ACCGGCGCCATGATCGATTCCTTGGCCAGCAGCATGGCCTTTTCCGGCGTGCCGCCGATGCCGATGCCGATGATGCCGGGTGGGCACCAGCCGGCGCCCATTTCCGGGATCTTGTGCAGCACCCAGTCGACCAGGTCGTCGGACGGGTTGAGCATGGCGAACTTGGACTTGGCTTCGGAGCCGCCACCCTTGGCGGCGCAGATCACTTCGACGTGGTCGCCTTCGACGATCTCGAAATGGACGACGGCCGGGGTGTTGTCCTTGGTGTTCTTGCGGGCGCCGGCCGGGTCGGCCAGCACCGAGGCGCGCAGCGGATTGTCCGGGTTGTTGTAGGCGCGACGGACGCCTTCGTCAATCATCTTCTGGATGCTCATCGTCGCATCCGGCCAGGTGACGTTCATGCCGACCTTGATGAAGACCATGCCGATGCCGGTATCCTGGCAGATCGGGCGGTGACCTTCGGCGGACATCCGCGAGTTGGTCAGGATCTGGGCGATGGCGTCCTTGGCGGCGGGGGATTCCTCGCGCTCGTAGGCTTCGCCCAGCGCCTTGATGTAATCCAGCGGGTGGTAATAGCTGATGTACTGGAAGGCATCGGCGACGGACTGGATCAGGTCTTCTTGTTTGATGGCGGTCATGCGCAACTCCGGGCTAGTGGTTTTTTTGATGTTGCAGTGCAAGGGTCTGGGTCATGGTTTTGTCGACCATCGCCATGGCCAGGGCGGAAAAAAGGAAGACGACATGGATGACGACCTGCCAGAGCAGGGTGTGCTCGGACAGGTTGGCGGCATTGATGAAACTCTTCAGCAGGTGAATCGACGAAATGCCGATGATGGCCGTCGAAAGCTTGATCTTGAGCACGCCGGCATTGACGTGGGAGAGCCACTCGGGTTGGTCGGGATGGTCTTCCAGGTCAAGACGGGAGACAAAGGTTTCGTAACCGCCGACGATAACCATGACCAGCAGATTGGCGATCATCACCACGTCGATCAGGCCGAGGACGGCCAGCATGACGTCGACTTCGGTCAGGTGGGCGGTGTCGATGGCCCGATGGACCAGATGGCTCAGTTCGACCATGAACAGCCAGCAATAGACGACCTGCGCGATGATCAGGCCGATATAGAGCGGGGCCTGAATCCAGCGGCTGGCGAAGATGAAAGATTCCAGATATTTGATGGGCGTGCGCATGGTTTTCGGTGCGGATTGGGGAGCGCGAATTTTATCACGGCGGCGCTCTGCCTCCGGATTGTGACCAAATGTTGCGGTGCAGCGTGATTTCGTAAGCGCTTTGTAAGAATATCCCAGTCTAATGCCGCCTGAACGCTGGTGAGGGGGACTGCAGGTCACCAGTCAGGGCGGCTTTATTATCCCGGGACCCCACCCGGGGCTATCGGTAGTTTCAACATGATTTTGCGAAGTAGCGCAGAGGAGAAAAATATGTCGAATGAGTCCGTGCAGATGATTTATCCGTCCGAGGAAATGGTCAAGAATGCTGCAGTTTCCGGGATGGACGCCTACCGGGCGCTGTGCGCGGAAGCGGATGCTGACTATCCGGAATTCTGGGCCAAGCGTGCCCGTGAGTTCATCACCTGGAAGCAGCCGTTTACCCAAGCGTTGGATGAGTCCAATGCCCCCTTCTTCAAGTGGTTTGCCGATGGCAAGCTGAACGTTTCCTATAACTGTCTCGATCGCCAGGTTGAAGCCGGCCTGGGCGACAAGGTCGCGATCATTTTCGAAGCCGACAATGGCGAAGTGACCAAGGTTACCTACAAGGAGCTGCTCTCCAAGGTTGCCAAGTTCGCCAATGCCCTGCGCGGCATGGGCGTCAAGAAGGGCGATCGCGTCGTCATCTACATGCCGATGACCGTCGAAGGCATTTGCGCGATGCAGGCCTGTGCCCGTATCGGCGCCATCCACTCCATCGTTTTCGGCGGTTTCTCCGCCCAGTCTCTGCGCGACCGCATCAACGACGCCGGCGCTGTGGCACTGATCACCTCCGACGGCCAGTTCCGCGGTGGCAAGGCCATCCCGCTCAAGCCGATCGCTGACGAAGCCTTCGCCATGGGCGGCTGCGAATCGGTCAAGAACGTCATCGTCTTCAAGCGCACCGGCGCCGAAGTCAACATGGTTGCCGGCCGTGACTCCTGGCTGCACGACGTTGTCGCCAACCAGTCCGATGTTTGCGAACCGGAATGGGTCGAAGCCGAACACCCGCTGTTCCTGCTCTACACTTCCGGCTCCACCGGCAAGCCGAAGGGCGTCCAGCACTCTACCGGCGGCTACCTGCTGCACGCCATCATGACCATGAAGTGGACCTTCGACATCAAGCCGAACGATGTCTTCTGGTGCACGGCCGACATCGGCTGGGTTACGGGCCACACCTATATTACCTACGGCCCGCTGGCCTGCGGCGCGACCGAAGTCGTCTTCGAAGGCGTCCCGACCTACCCGGATGCCGGCCGTTTCTGGAAGATGATCCAGGATCACAAGGTTTCGATCTTTTACACCGCCCCGACCGCGATCCGTTCGCTGATCAAGGCCTCCGACACTACCCCGTCCGTGCATCCGAAGAGCTTCGACCTGTCTTCGCTGCGCATCCTGGGTTCGGTCGGCGAGCCGATCAACCCGGCGGCCTGGACGTGGTATTACGAAAACGTCGGTGGCAGCCGCTGCCCGATCGTCGATACCTTCTGGCAAACCGAAACCGGCGGTCACATGATCACCCCGCTGCCGGGCGCCACGCCGCTGGTGCCAGGTTCCTGCACCCTGCCGTTCCCGGGCATCCAGTTCGCCGTGGTCGATGAGACCGGCGCCGATCTGCCGTGGGGCCAGGGCGGTATCCTGGTTTGCAAGAAGCCGTGGCCGTCGATGATCCGCACGATCTGGAACGACGATGATCGTTACGTCAAGTCCTACTACCCGCAAGACTTCCAGGGCAAGTACTACCTGGCGGGTGACGGCGCGATCCGCGACAAGGATACCGGCTACTTCACCATCACCGGCCGTATCGACGACGTGCTGAACGTTTCCGGTCACCGCATGGGCACGATGGAAATCGAATCGGCGCTGGTTGCCAACCCGCTGGTCGCCGAAGCTGCCGTGGTCGGCCGTCCGGACGACCTGACCGGCGAGGCCATCGTTGCCTTCGTCGTGCTCAAGGGCCAGCGCCCGACCGGTGACGACGCCAAGCGCATCATCAAGGAACTCGCTGACTGGGTGGGCAAGGAGATCGGTCCGATCGCCAAGCCGAAGGACATCCGTTTCGGTGACAACCTGCCGAAGACCCGCTCCGGCAAGATCATGCGTCGTCTGCTGCGCGGCCTGGCCAAGGGCGAGGAACTGACGCAAGACACCTCGACGCTGGAGAATCCGGCAATTCTGGAACAGCTCAAGGGCTGATTCCGCTAGCCCGGATTCGTCCGGGTCGGGGCGGGCGGCTGCGAGGCCGTCCGCCGTCAAGATACAAGGGGCCGCGATCTTGCCGCGCGGTCTCAACAAAACAAGGGGCAAGGAGGAGACAATGGTCGCCACTCAGGTGACCACGAATGTGGTCGGTACAAGGCTGCATCCCCAAACGGCTGGCACGCTTGGCGTGCCGGCCGTTTTTATTTTTCTGGCGGCGGTGAGGGGTGTGCATGGTGGGCGCCGTTCCATCGACTTTCGCGAGTGCGCCCTGATATGAAGCGAGCGAGTCCGACCCGGCAGCGCCTGGCGGCGCTGGGGCTATTCGGCATCCCTTTGTTGACCTATCCCTTGCTTAGCCTGCCCGAGGGTAGCCTGGGCGGTATTCCGGTGACCTACCTCTATCTTTTTGGTGTCTGGGCCGGGCTGATCGCGCTGGCCGCCGGGGCAACCGAAGGGCGGGGCAAGTAAATGCTTTCCGCCGGGTTCGTTGCGCTGCTGGCTACCGCCTATCTTGCCTTGCTGTTCGCCGTCGCGCGCTTTGGCGATGCCCGGGCCGATGCCGGAAAATCGATCATTTCGGCCAATGTCTATGCCTTGTCCCTGGCCGTTTATTGCACCTCCTGGACCTTCTACGGCAGCGTCGGGCGGGCGACTTCCGGCGGTTTGTCTTTCCTGACCATCTATCTCGGGCCGACGCTGATGCTGTTCTTCGTCGGTGTCATCATCAAGATGATCCGCATCAGCAAGGCGCAGCGCATCACGTCGATTGCCGACTTTATCGCTTCGCGCTACGGCAAGAGCCAGTTGCTGGCCGGCATGGTGACGGTGATCGCGGTGATCGGCATCGTGCCTTATATCGCGCTGCAATTGAAGGCGGTGGCGGCCAGCGTCGATGTGCTGCTCGAACATTCCGGTAGCACCGTGGAGTTGTGGGGTATCGACTCGACTTTCCTGATTGCCGTCGTGCTGGCGCTGTTCTCTATCCTGTTCGGGACGCGCCACCTCGATGCGACCGAGCGCCACGAGGGCATGGTGGCGGCGGTGGCTTTTGAATCGGTGGTCAAGCTGATCGCCTTCATCGCCGTTGGCCTGTTTGTCACCTACGGGATGTTCGGCGGGTTCGGCGACCTGTTCCTGCGGGCGGCGGCCAGCCCGGAGCTGGGCCGCCTGCTGCAGCTCGATAGCGGGCGGGCGGGGACGTGGACGGCGCTGATTCTGCTTTCCGGCCTGGCCATCATCTTCCTGCCCCGCCAGTTCCAGATCATGGTTGTCGAGAATGTCGATGAATCGCATCTCAAGCGGGCGGTCTGGCTGTTTCCGCTGTATCTGCTGCTGATCAATATTTTTGTGCTGCCGCTGGCGCTTGGCGGTCTGCTGCATTTCGGCGGCCAGGGCAGCAATCCGGATACCTTCGTGCTGACCCTGCCTTTGTCACGCGGGGCCGAGGCCTTGGCGCTGCTGGCTTTCATCGGTGGCCTGTCAGCAGCAACCGGCATGGTCATCGTCGAGACCATCGCGCTGTCGACGATGGTCTGCAACGATCTGGTGATGCCCTGGCTGCTCCGCTCGTCCTGGCTGCATGCCGAAAACCGCCAGGATCTTTCCGGCTTGCTGATCGGTATCCGGCGCGTGGCTATCGCCCTGATCCTGCTGCTCGGTTACATCTATTTTCGGGCGGCCGGCGAGGCGTATGCGCTGGTCGGCATCGGGCTCATTTCCTTCGCGGCCGTTGCCCAGTTCGCACCGGCCATTTTCGGCGGAATGTACTGGAAGCAGGGGACACGGGCCGGCGCCGTGGCCGGCTTGCTGGCCGGCTTTGTCGTTTGGCTGTACACGCTGTTGCTGCCGTCGTTTGCCAAGTCCGGCTGGGTAGCCAGCGGCTTTGTCGAGCAGGGGCTGTTCGGCATCGGCTGGCTGAAGGCGCAGGCGCTGTTCGGGCTGAGCGGGATGGACGAGATTTCGCATAGCCTGTGGTGGAGCCTGCTGGCCAATATCGGCTTTTACGTCGTGGTGTCGCTGAATTCACGCCCCGATGTGGTCGAGGCCAGTCAGGCCGAACGTTTTGTCGATGTCTTCCGTTTCGACCGGCATAGCCCCGAAGCCAGTCTGTGGCGGGGCAAGGCGTCGCCAGCGGAACTGGTCGCACTGCTCGAGCGTTTTCTCGGGGCGGCCCGGACCAAGCAGCAACTGGCGGCTTACGCCCGGGCCAGGGGCGCCGGCGATTGGCGCAGCCTGCCGGCCGATGCGCAGTTCGTGCGCTTTGCCGAGGCGGAGCTGGCCGGGGCAATCGGTTCGGCCAGCGCCCGGGTGATGGTCGCCTCGGTGGCGCAGGAGGAGGATCTTGGTCTGGACGAGGTGCTCGACATTCTCGACGAGGCGACGCAGGTTCGCGCCTACAGCCGGCAGCTTGAGAGCAAGCAGAGCGAACTTGAGGCGGCGACCTCGGAATTGCGGGAGGCGAACGAACGCCTGCGCGAACTGGATCGCATGAAGGATGATTTCATTTCGACGGTGACGCATGAACTGCGCACGCCGCTGACGACGATTCGCGCGATGTCGGAAATGTTGCACGACGATCCGCGCATGGCGCTCGAAGACCGGATGCGATTTTTCGGCATCATCCTCAGCGAGGCCGAGCGCCTGACCCGGCTGATCAACCAGATTCTCGACATGGCCAAGCTGGAATCCGGGCGGGCCGAATGGGTGAGCGGCGAGGTCGATATTGGTGAGGTGACCCGTGAAAGCATGGATTCGCTCGGCCAGCTATTCCGCGACAAGGGCGTCGCGCTTGAGGGCGATATTCCGGCCACCGGCCCGGTGGTGCTGGCCGATCGCGATCGGCTGACGCAGGTGCTGATCAACCTGCTGTCCAATGCGGTCAAGTTCGTGCCGGGCGGCAGCGGGCGCGTGCGGGTTAGTGTCGGCCTTGCCGAGGGCATGGTCCGCGTCGAGGTCGCCGACAACGGCCCCGGGCTGACCGCCGAGGAATGCGACGTGATTTTCGAGAAATTCCGCCAGGGCGGAAACACGATGACCGACAAGCCCAAAGGAACCGGACTGGGCTTGCCGATCAGCCGGCAAATCATCGAATATTTCGGTGGTAAGCTTTGGGTGGAAAGCAGCCCTGGCGCTGGGGCGAGGTTCATTTTCACGGTGCCCTTGCCGGCACCGGAGGAATAACAAGGGAGACAAAACAATGCCGAAAAAAATACTGATCGTCGACGACGAACCCAACATCGTCATCTCGCTCGAATTCCTGATGAAGAAAGAAGGTTTCGAGATCGCCATCGCCAATGACGGCGAGGATGCGCTGGCCAAGGTGGATAGCTTTGGCCCCGACCTCGTCCTGCTCGACGTGATGATGCCGCGCAAATCCGGTTTCGAAGTCTGCGAGGCCTTGCGTGCCGACCCGGCCCGGGCGGGGTTGAAAATCGTCATGCTGACCGCCAAGGGGCGCGACACCGAAGTCGCCAAGGGCCTGGCCATCGGGGCCGATGCCTACATGACCAAGCCGTTCTCGACCAAGGAGTTGTTGGCGATGGTCAAGTCCATGCTCGGGGTGGCCTGAGGGCCAAATGCTACGGTCGGCCCCAAAAAAAGGCCAAAATCGAAAAACCCGCTCTTCGGGATGCGTGCCATGAAGGCCAAACATCGCTTCAGTCTTGCCGTGGTCATCCTTGGTCTGTTGATGACCGGGCCTTTTGTCGTTACCTCCCTGCTCGTCTGGCTGGACATGAAGGAGGCAGAGCGCGAGCTGCTGACCGGGCTGCTGATGTCGCGCCTGCCGGTCGGCACGATGATGACGCTGGTCGGCTTTGCCTTTGGCGTGGCCGTGCTGCACAAGCTGTTCAAGCAATATGTCGAAGGCCTGCTGCGGATGGCCGAAACCCTGCGCCTGATGCTCGGCGCCAACCGCAATTTCCGCGTCGCGCCCGAAGGGCCGCCGGAGGTCCGGCAACTGGCGCAGGCCGCCAATGACCTGGCCCAGCAGCGCGATGCGCTTATGGACGATGTCGATGCACAAATTGCCACGGCCAAAGCCTCGGTCGAGGAAGAAAAAAACCGGCTGGCGGCACTGATGTCGGAATTGGCCCAGGCCGTCGTCGTCTGCAATCTCGACGGCCGCATCCTGCTCTACAACAACCGCGCCCGGCTGCAGTTCAAGGCGCTGTCACAGGGGCCGACCTCGGTCGCCGGCGGGGCGCTGATCGGGCTGGGGCGTTCGATCTTTTCGATTCTCGAAAAGAGCCAGGTCGAACATGCGAGCGAGGTCATCCGCCAGCGTCTGACCGCGGGCAAGGCGGCCATCGCCAATTTCGTCACGACGACGCGCGGTGGCCAGCTGCTGCGCGTCCAGATGGTTCCAGTCCTCGCCGCTGCCGGCGAGGAGGGCGAGGCGGCAATGTCCGGCTACGTGCTGACCGTCGAAAACATCACCCGCAGTATCGAACTGGAGGCCAGGCGCGACCAGGTCCTGCACGCGCTGACCGAGGGCAGCCGGGCTGCCATCGGCAACATCCGCGCCGCGGCCGCCAACCTGATCGACTACCCGGACATGGAGCCGGAGCTGCGCGAGCGCTTCGTCAAGGTGGTCGACGACGAGGCGGCCAAGATGAGCCGCAGCCTCGATCAGACAATGAACGAATTTTCCGATTCGATGAAGACGCGCTGGCCGCTCGACGACATCCTCGGCATCGACATCATCGCCGCCGCCCAGCGCCGCATTGAAGACAAGCTGAAGCTGCCGATCAAGACCGAGAGCATCGACGATGCCTTGTGGGTCAAGGCCGACAGCTTCTCGCTGGTCTTCGCCGTGGTTTTCCTGGCCTCCCGGCTGCAGGATCACTACGACCCGCGCGAGTTGCGCTTCCGGCTCAGCTCGAATGGCCGGCTGGCCTATCTCGACCTGATCTGGGCCGGGCAGGCGATGTCGTCGGAGACTTTCTACACCTGGGAAATGGAAGCCATGCACGTCGGTGGCGAAACCTCGCCGCTCAGCGTGCGCGACGTCATCGACCGGCACGGCGGCGAAATCTGGTACGAACGCGAAAAGGCGGCGCACCGCGCTTTCTTCCGCTTCGTCCTGCCGGTGGCGACGCCGGAAGTCGACAACGACCAGGAAGAGCGGACCCGCGGCAAGGGGCGGCCGGAATACTACGATTTCGACCTGTTCAAGTTCGAGGATAAATCGATCGACCTCGACCGCAAGCTGTCCGACCTGACCTACACCGTGTTCGATACCGAAACGACCGGGCTGGAGCCTTCGAAGGGCGACGAAATCATCCAGATCGGCGCCGCCCGCATCGTCAACAACCGGCTGCTGCGCCAGGAAACCTTCAACCAGATCGTCGATCCCGAAATCCCGCTCAAGCCGGAGGCGATCCCCATCCACGGCATCACCGAGGACATGGTGCGCGGCCAGCCGAATATCGACGCTGTGCTGCCCGCTTTCCACGCCTTCTGCGAAGACACCGTGCTGATCGCCCACAACGCCGCCTTCGACATGCGCTTCCTGCAACTCAAGGAAGAGCGCACCGGCATCCGCTTCACCCAGCCGGTGCTCGACACCCTGCTGCTCTCGGCGGTCGTCCATCCCAACCAGGAATCCCACAAGCTGGACGTCATCCTGGAGCGCCTTGGCGTCAGCATCGGCACCCGCCACAACGCGCTGGAAGACGCGCTGGCGACCGGCGAGGTATTTCTCAAACTGGTCAAACTGCTCGAAGAAATGGGTATCGTCACCGTGCGCCAGGCCCTCGAGGCGGCTGAAAAGACCTATTTTGCCCGGGTGAAATACTGAGACTGCCGTGAACACCGACCCTTCTCAACCCTGCCGGCAGCAACTGGCGCTGGCGACGGCCCTGGACTCGCTCGATAGCCTTGAGGCGGCCCCCGAACTGGCCGGCCGCCTGCGCGATTACCTGCGCCTCGCCGTCGCCGACGGCTTGAGCGGCGATGTCGCGACACGGCTGGTCTCTGCCTTCAACGACCGCCTGACTAGCCGGCTGATCGAATTGACCGCCCGCCGCCATCGCCTGCCGCCGGTCAGTTGGTGCTGGCTGGCCCTGGGTTCGGAAGGCCGTCATGAGCAGACCTTCCTGACCGACCAGGACAACGGGCTGATCTTCAGCGCCGCCGGGCAACAGGAGGCTGTACCCTTGCGCCAGCTGTTCCTGCCTTTTGCCCAGGAGGTCAACCAGCGCCTGGCCGACTGCGGCTTTGCGCTGTGCAACGGCCAGATCATGGCCGGCAACCCGGCCTGGTGCCTGTCCGTAGACGAGTGGCGCCAGCAGTTCATCGATTGGGTGCGCCGTCCCGAGCCGATGGCCTTGCTCCACGCCAGCATCTTCTTCGACCTGCGGCCGCTCTACGGCGCACTCGAACTGGGCGAGCAATTGCGCACGCTGCTGCTGTCGATGACGGCCGCCACGCCGGCCTTCCTGCACCTGATGGCGGTCAACGCGCTGCAGGCGGAAGTGCCGCTCAACTTTCGCGGCGAACTGGCGGTCGATGATCACGACGCCGTCGATCTCAAAAAATTTGGCAGCCGCATCTTCGTCGATGCGGCGCGCATCTTTGCGTTGGCCGCCGGTGCAAGGGCGGTCAACACGGCAGATCGCCTGGGCGATGCAGGGGCCGCCGCCGGCCTGCAGGAGAGCGAGATTGCTACGGTCAATGCTGCTTTCGGGCATGTTTTACGTTTGCGCCTGGCGCAGCAACTGGCCGCCTTTGCCGGTGGCGGGGTGGCTGGCTACAGTCTGAAGCCGGCGGCACTGAACGAGATGGATCGGGTCATCCTGCGCGAGGCACTCAGGCAGGCGCGACGCCTGCAGCAACGTCTCAAGTTAAACTATTCACTTTGAAGAAAGCGCGAGGTTGTCGTGAAGACGCAAGTACAGTCGGGGCAGGAAATGCATGAATCCGTCGGTCTGGTCGAGATGAACCTGCGCGAGGCTGGACGCACGCGGATGGCCGGCAACACTCAGGCTTTCCTGCGCAACCATGCGCCGTTCAGCAAAATGCAGCCGGCGGCGCTGCAGCTTTTTGCCGAAAAGGCGCAAATTGCCTTCTATGCGGCTGGCACCCTGATCATCAGCCCGGATTCCGGCAAGGTCCGCTTCTTCTACCTGATTGAATCGGGCAAGGTACAGGCCAGGCAGGCCGGCGAAGTCACCGTCACCGAATATTCCATCCTCAGCCTCGGCCCCGGGGAAAGCTTCCCGATTGGCGCGGTGACGGCCGGGCGGCCATCGACCAACGTCTATACGGCGGTCGAAGATACCTTCTGCTACAAGCTGCCGGCTGAGGATTTCCTGACGCTGATGGCCACCAGCCCGGAGTTCAACCTCTTCTGCACGCAATACATCGCCAGCCTGCTCGACCAGTCGCGCCGTCAGTTGCAACTGCAGTTCGCCCAACGGGCCAGCGAACAGCAGACCCTCAATTCGCCGCTGTCCGGTATCGGCTCCCGTTCGCCGGTCACGGTGTCGCCGGAAACGGCATTGCGCGAGGCACTGGAAAAAATGTCGCAGGCCGGCGTCGGTTCTCTGGTCGTTGCTGACGACGAGCACAAGCCGGTCGGCGTGTTCACCCGCAGCGATCTGCTCGAGCGCGTTGTGCTCAAGGATCTGCCACTGACGACGTCGATCGGCTACGCCATGTCGCCAGACCCCTTCGTGCTCGAAGAACATGCCACGGCCTACGACGCCATGTTCGCCATGGCGACCCACGGCATTCGTCACGTGCTGGTCAGCGATGCCGAAGGCAAGCTGACCGGCGTCGTTTCGGAGCGTGACCTGTTCTCCCTGCAACGCGTCGGCCTGCGCCAGATTCGTCAGTCCATCGATGGCGCGCACAATGTCGAGGCCTTGCTGCAGGCCGCTGCCGACGTCCGCCAACTGGCGTTCAACATGTTGGCTCAGGGCGTTGGCGCCGAGCAACTGACGCAGTTCATCTCGGCCTTGAACGACGCGCTGACCCGCCGTGTCATCCAGCTCAATCTGGAAAAGCACAATTTCGACGGTATCGAATGGGCCTGGCTGGCCTTCGGTTCCGAAGGGCGCGACGAGCAGACCTTCAGTACCGATCAGGATAACGGCATCGTTTTCGTACCGACCGAGGGCGCGGTTGACGACGGGCTGAAGGGGCGTTTCCTGGACTTTGCCATTGATGTGAACCGCGATCTCGATCGCTGCGGCTTTCCGCTGTGCAAGGGCAATATCATGGCCAGCAACCCGCAGTGGTGCCTGACGCTGGCCGAATGGAAAGAGCAGTTTTCGACCTGGATCCGCATTCCGCAACCGGAGGCGCTGCTCAATGCGACCATTTTCTTCGACTTCCGCGCCCTGTACGGCCAGGCCGAACTGGCCGATGCGATGAAGCGCCACCTGCTGGCGCAGACGGCGGCCAACCCGATGTTCCTGCGCGCCATGGCCAAGAACGCACTGGATGTCGAGCCGCCGCTCGGCAAGATTCGCGATTTCCTGACCGATCTCGAACCCGATCATCCGGGCAAGATCGACCTCAAGAAATACGGGTCGCGCATTTTCGTCGATGTCGCGCGCATCTATGCGCTGGCCAGCGGTGTGCACAACACCAACTCGATCCAGCGCCTGCGCCTGGCCGCCCAGCGCCTGTCCATCCGTGGCGAGGAAATCAACGCCGTTCTCGAGGCGCTCAACTTCATCCAGTTACTCCGCCTCCAGCACCAGTATCTGGAAGGGGAGCCGGGGCGCCAGGGCGACAACCTGATCAACCCGGAAACCCTGAACGAACTGGATCGCCGCATCCTGAAAGAATCCTTCCGTCAGGCCCGCAAGATCCAGACCCGCCTCAAGCTCGATTATCAGGTTAACTAGGCATGCTGAACCTGAAGAAATTCCTGTTCAAGGGTGGCAGCCCCACCCATTTGCCTGAGGACGTCCGCGCCTCGCTGGCCGCCTGGCGCGACAGTCCGGCGCCGCCGCCGGAAGAACCGCATTTTCATACCCGCTATGTCGTCGTTGACCTCGTCAGCAGCGGGCCGCAACCGGACAGCGACCGCCTGCTCGGTATTGCGGCGACGTCGCTGTTGCGCGGTGCAATCCAGCCGGACGACACGTTCTACGTCGATTTTTCGACGCTGGATGGCGAGAATGCTACGGTCGATCGGCAATTAATGGCATTTTTGCTTTTTGCCGCCAAGGGGCCGCTGGTGACTTATCACGTGCCGTATGTCGGTGGCTTTCTGCAGCGAGCCTTCCGGGAGCGACTGGGCGTCGATTTCCAGCCGCAATGGATAGATCTGGCCTGGTTGCTGCCCTCGATGTTCGAGGAAAAAGGGCATACCGTGATGCCGCTAGACTTCTGGATCGAGGCTTTCGGCCTCAACGGAGGGGGAGCACGACGCGATGCGATGGCCAACACCCTCCTGCTGGCCCGCATTTTCCAGATGTTGCTGGTCCGTGCTGTCGGCAAGCAGGTCGACACGGCACAACAACTGATCGACGAATCGCGGGCCAGTAGTTTCCTGAGGCGCAACCACTAATGCGCTTCGCTTCCCTAACCCGCCTGCAGCGCTACTACCTGTATTACACCGGTACGTTTGCCCTGTTCATCGCGCTGCTGGCGGTGCTCGAACAGCATGGCATGCCGCCGCGCTGGATCGGCTACGCCTTCCTGTTCTTCACCATCGCCATGTACGCCATCATTGGCGTCGCCAGCCGTACCTCCGATGTCTCCGAATATTACGTCGCCGGCCGCCGCGTCCCGGCCGTATTCAACGGCATGGCCACTGGTGCCGACTGGATGAGCGCCGCATCGTTCATCGGCATGGCCGGTACCCTGTACCTGTCGGGTTTTCAGGGGCTGGCTTACGTCATCGGCTGGACCGGCGGCTTCGTGCTGGTCGCCTTGCTGCTCGCGCCTTATTTGCGGCGCTTCGAGCAATACACCATCCCCGATTTCCTCGGCGCGCGTTACGGCGGCAATGCCATCCGCCTGGTCGCCGTCGCTGCCGCCATCCTCGCTTCCTTCGTCTATGTCGTTGCGCAGATCTACGGCGTTGGCGTCATTACCAGCCGCTTCGTCAGCCTGCAGTTCGAAATCGGCGTCTTCGTCGGTCTCGCCGGCATCCTCGTCTGTTCCTTCCTGGGCGGCATGCGCGCCGTGACCTGGACGCAGGTCGCGCAATACCTGATCCTGATCGTTGCCTACATCACGCCGGTCGCCATCCTGTCCTGGAACGTCACCGGCAATCCGGTGCCGCAACTAGTCTATGGCAAGGTACTGCAGGAAGTGACTCACCTCGAGGAGCGTCTGTTCCACTCGCCGGCCGAGCTTGAGGTGCGCCAGCTCTATCGCGAGCGGGCCGACCTCTACGCCCAGAAAATCATGCAGTTGCCGGATTCGCTCAACCACGAGCGCGATCAGCTATCCACCCAGATCAACCAGCTCAAGGCCAGCGATGCGCAAATGAAGGATATCGTTGCGCTCGAACGTCAGCGGCGCGAACTGCCGCAAGACCCGGATCAGGCAAGGGCGCGCTGGGAAATAGCCATGTTTTCGGCCGTAGACCGCAGCAAACCGCCGATCCACCATGCCGAAGCCTTTCCGGCAGAGACCGAGACCGAGCGCGACATCCTGCGCATCAATTTCCTCGCTCTGGTTTTTTGTCTGACCGTCGGAACGGCTGCGCTGCCCCACGTCCTGGTTCGCTACTACACCACGCCGACAGTGCGTCAGGCCCGGGAGTCGGTGTTCTGGTCGCTGCTGTTCATCCTGCTGCTCTACATCACCGCCCCGGCCTACGCGGTGTTCGCCAAGTACGAAGTGCTCGCCCACCTCGCCGAGATACCGATCACCCAATTGCCTAGCTGGGTTGCAGCCTGGGCCAAGGTCGGGCTGGTCGGCATCGAGGATATCAACGGCGACGGTATCCTCCAATTGGCCGAACTCTCACTCAATCCCGACGTTATCGTGCTGGCGACACCGGAAATCGCCGGCATGCCCTATGTCGTCTCCGGTCTGGTCGCCGCCGGCGGCCTGGCGGCTGCCCTGTCCACGGCCGATGGCCTGCTGCTGACCATTACCAGCGCGTTGTCGCACGATGTCTATTACCGCATCGTCCGCCCCGGTGCCTCGACACAGTTCCGGCTGGTCATCTCCAAATCCATGCTGCTGGTGGTCGCCGTACTTGCTGCCACCGTTGCTGCACAAAAGCCCGGCACCATCCTGTTGATGGTTGCCTGGGCCTTCTCCATCGCCGGCTCGGCCTTCTTCCCGGCGCTGGTGCTGGGTATCTTCTGGGAACGCGCCACCCGTGCCGGCGCCCTGGCCGGCATGGTGGTCGGTGTCATGCTGTCGATCTACTACATCCTGCGCGTCGAATTCGACAGCATCCCCTGGCTGGGGATCAGTGGCTTCCGCATGGAGCCGTGGTTCCACGTTCAATCCACGTCGAGCGGACTGTTCGGCGTCATCGCCGGCTTCCTGACCATTATCGTGGTCAGCCTGATGACTCGGGCCGATCCCCGTTCGGCCTCCTTCCTCAAGACCATTCGTGTCCAGAACGGAGCGGCGCAGCGATGACGGCAAGCGATGCCTACTGGCGCCGGGCCCGGCGTCTGACCTTTTTCCTGCTGGTTTTCTGGTTGGTGGTCACTTTCGGGCTGACCTGGTTTGCCCGGGACATTAACGAAGTGGTCATTCTCGGCTTCCCGCTCGGTTTCTATATGGCGGCGCAAGGGGCACTGGTCATCTATCTGGCAATTATCTGGTGGTACAACCGGCAAATGAAAAAGCTCGATGCCGAGTTCGGTATCGAGGAAACCTAGGGCCATCTTGCCTGTTTTCCTGATCAGCGCCCCGCGGGCCATACTCGAGATGCTTGCCCTGTGTCTCCTTGGGCAAGCGGTACTTTATGTCCTGGCCGGGCAGGGCCGTAGCGAAAACCTGATTTATCGGCTATTCGACCTGATCACCCGGTCCCCCCGGCAGCTTGTGGCAATCCTGCTACCCCGTTCATGCAGCGCGTCAGTCGTCGGCATCCTGACTTTCGTGATCGTCCTCGTGCTCTGGCTGGGACTCGCTATTGTGCGAAAGTTTATTTGACCAGATCGCCGCTTCTGCTACAATGCGCCGCTCTCGGAGAGGTGGATGAGTGGTTTAAGTCGCACGCCTGGAAAGCGTGTGTAGGGTAATCCCCTACCGCGGGTTCGAATCCCGCCCTCTCCGCCAGGAGATTTTTGAAAAAAAGCGCCATCAGTGGCGCTTTTTTGCATTTGGCCGGCCATTTTTATAAGTTTTTAGCCCTCCCGATCAGCGCAGTTAAGCGGCTGTTTTCGAAGTGTTAAAAATCCCGAATCCCGCTCGGAATCTGTCATACAGACGATTTTATGACTTTTGTCGTATCTCGGTTTTTGGGAGGCTCGGCTATAATCGACCGGTTCAAATTTGCCCAGGTCAGATTTCCGGCGCCTTCGGGGGTCAGGCCTTGCTTCAGTGAAAATCAAAACCGCTCACATTGATGTCCAGTCCGTCGCCATTGTTGGCGTCGCCTTTCGTTTTCCCGGGGATATGGGGAATGAACAGTCGTTCTGGCAAGCTCTGCTGAACGGAGAGGACCTCGTTACCCAGGTCGATTCGGCGCGTTGGGCGACTACTGAGCTGCAGCACCCCAAACGGAGCGAGGCCGGACGTAGCGTAACTTTCTCGGCCGGTGTGTTGTCCCGGATCGACGAGTTCGATGCCGGTTTCTTCGGTATTTCGCCACGTGAAGCCGCGTGGCTCGACCCACAACAGCGTCTATTGCTCGAATTGGCTTGGGAAGCGATGGAAAACGGCGGCCTGCCGCCGTCGCGTCTGGCCGGCACCGATTGCGCGGTCTATGTCGGCATTTCCGGTTTGGACTACGGCATCCGCGGTCTTGATGACCTGGCCAGTTTTTCGGCGCATACGATGACCGGTAACACGCTGAGTATCGCCGCCAATCGCCTGTCCTACGTGTTCGACCTGCACGGCCCATCGATGGCCATCGACACCGCCTGCTCGTCGTCGCTGGTCGCCCTGCACCAGGCCTGCAACGCCTTGCGCACCGGCGATGCCTCGATGGCCATGGTCGGCGGCGTGAACATGCTGACCCACCCCTATCCCTTCATCGGCTTCTCCAAGGCTTCGATGCTGTCGGCCCGCGGTCGCTGCCGCACCTTCGACGCTTCTGGCGACGGCTACGTCCGGGCCGAGGGCGGGGCAGTCCTGTTGTTGAAGCCGCTGGCCAGGGCGCAGGCCGATGGCGACCGCATCCACGCGGTGATCCTCGCTTCCGGTGCCAACGCCGACGGTGGCCGCAAGACCGGCCTGACCATCCCGAGCAGCGAGGGGCAAATCGAACTGATGCGTTCGGTGCTGGCCCGCGCCGGCATTGCCGCAGAGGATGTCGATTATCTCGAAGCGCACGGTACCGGCACCGCCATCGGCGACCCGATCGAAACGGCCGCCATCGGCGCGGTTTACGGCCAGGCGCGTCCGGCCTCGCGGCCCTTGCCGATTGGCTCGGTCAAAACCAACCTGGGACACCTCGAACCGGCATCAGGCATGGCTGGCCTGGTCAAGGCCTTGCTCGTCCTCAAGCACCGGGCAGTGCCGCCATCGATTCATCTCGACACGCCGAACCCGAAAATCGATTTCTCCAACTGGAACCTGCAACCGGTTTCCGAGTTACTGCCGCTGAGCGACGGGGAAGAGCGGCCGCGCATCGTTGGTGTCAATTCGTTTGGTTTCGGCGGTGCCAATGCCCATGTGCTTGTGCAGGAATTCCCGGCGTCGACCGTAGCGAACAGCGTCGCGGCAGGTACAGCGCTCCCGCCGCTGCTCCTCTCAACGCGTAGTGAAGCCGCCTTGCGCGAACTGGCCGGACGCTACGCCAAATTGCTGGCGGCCCCGAAGGGACCCGATTACTACGATCTGGCCTATGCCGCCGCCTATCGTCGCGAACGCCTCGACAAGCGCTTGGCTGTCGTTCCCGACTCCCTGGCTACTCTGAGCGAGCAACTGCAGCGCTTTGCCGCCGGTGATCAGCCCGCCGGGCTGATCACCGAGGATGCACCGCTCGAAGCCGGCAAGCTGGCATTTATCTACGCCGGCAATGGTGCCCAGTGGGTCGGCATGGGGCAACTGCTACTCGCCGAATCCGAGGTCTTCCGCGCTGTCATCGCCGATCTCGATCAGCGCATTGCGGCGCAGGCCGGTTTCTCCGTCATCGCCGAATTGCAGGCGGCTGCCCCGGCGTCCCGCATGGCCGATACGGCCGTCGCGCAGCCGCTGCTTTTTGCCCTTCAGGTAGCATTGACCGTAGCATTGCGCGA
Organism: uncultured beta proteobacterium; assembly: GCA_903922075.1. Taxonomy (GTDB): domain Bacteria; phylum Pseudomonadota; class Gammaproteobacteria; order Burkholderiales; family Rhodocyclaceae; genus Azonexus. Next base: position 17,748 of record CAIXSK010000251.1, read on the forward strand.
GCAGGGCATCGTTGCCGATGCCGTTGCCGGCCACAGCGTTGGCGAAGTTGCGGCGGCCTGGGCCGCTGGTGCCCTGACGCTGGACGAGGCGGTGCGCATCATCTGTGCCCGCAGTGCCGCCCAGGCCCTGACTCGTGGCGCTGGCCGCATGGCCGCAGTCAGCATGTCGGAAGCCGATATGCATCTCCTGCTTGCCGAGGGGCGCTGGCCGGACCTGGAAATCGCCGGCATCAACAGCCCGGCCAACCTGACCCTGTCCGGCCCGCTCGACCAGCTCGAAGCACTGGCCATGGTCGCCAAGCAGCGCGGCGTCGTCTTCCGCCTGCTCGAACTCGACTACGCCTTCCACAGCCGTTGCATGGATTCCGTTAAGGAGTCTTTGGCAGTCTCGCTGGCTGGCTTCGCACCGGTCAATCAGCGTACAGCCACCTTCGTGTCCACGGTCACCGGCGACGTATTCGCCGCGTCGCTCGATGCAGGCTACTGGTGGGACAACGTCCGCCAGCCGGTGCATTTCGCGCCGGCCATTGGCCGCCTGATCGAGCTCGGCTGCCGCAGCTTTGTCGAAATTTCGCCGCATGCCATCCTCCAGCGTTACCTCAAGGAATGCCTGGCCGCCGCCGAGGTCAAGGGCCAGATTCTTCCCTCGCTGCGCAAGAACGACGACGGCATCGACCGTCTGCAGGAACTGGCCCTGCGTCTGCACCTGCTGGCTTATGGGGATACGTTGCAGGGCTATTTCCCGGCCGTCGGCCGCTTTGTCGATCTGCCGTCCTATCCCTGGCAGCGCGAGCGTCACTGGCTGCCGGCAACCAGCGAAGGCTATCGCCTGATCGAACGCAAGCGCATTCATCCCTTGCTGGGCTGGCCGCTCAAGGACGCCGTGGCTGGCTGGGAAAACGTTCTCGACCCGCGCACTCAGCCGTGGCTGGCCGACCACCGCGTCGGTGGCGCGGTGGTGTTGCCTGGTGCGGCCTATGTCGAAATGGCGCTGGCTGCCGCCCGTGTCTGGTTTGGTGGCGAGACGCAGGAACTCGAAGAGCTCGATATCGTCGCGCCTGTGGTTTTCGACGGCGAGCATGGCCGCAGCATTCGTTTCGACCTCAATCCGCGTGATGGTGGGTTCCAGATTCGCAGTCGCCAGCGCCTGAGCGACGACGAATGGACACTCAACGCCTCAGGCCGCCTGCTCGGGGCGGTCAGCGGCTATGTCGAAAGTGCCGTACTGCCGCTGGCCGAGACTGGTGAAACGCTCGACCACGATACGCATTACCGCCTGGCGCAAGCGCTCGGCCTCGACTACGGCCCGGTCTTTCAGGGCATGGCCGCAGTGCATGTAGCGGGCGAAGCGCTCGAAGGGCACTTCGCATCCAGCGTCGATCTGGGCCTGAACGACGAGCCCTGGCAGCTCCATCCGGCCATCGTCGATGTCTGCTTCCAGTCGCTGCTCGATTTTTTCCGCAGCGAAATCGAGGCCGGCGTCGGCTTGCCGTTGCTGCCGGTCAAGGTCGGCCGCCTGCGCCTGCTGCGCGCGGCGCCGATTGTCCGTTTCCGGACGCGCATCCTGCGCCGCAGTCTGCGCTCGGTACTCGCCGAATTCGAATTGCTGACGGTCGATGGCAAAAAAGTGGCCATTTTGACCGGCTGCCGCTTCCGTGCCGCTTCCTTGCGGCAGGATCGGCAGGCCGAGCCGGCCTGCTGGGAAATCGTCCCGGTCGTCCAGCCCGGCACGCTGGCCAGCAACGCGACCAGTTTGCCGGCCGTGCATGCGCTGGCGCAGCAGATCAAGGATTGGTTTGTCGACCAGGAAGACGAACTCAAGCGCGCTGCTTATTTCGGCGAGGCGCAGCCGTTGTTCGATGCACTGGTCAGCGCCTTCGCCTATGACGCCATGCAGGCGATGCTGGCCGCCCTGCCGCAAACCGCCCAAAACTGGCTCGACGACGCTGCCACAGTCAACGATGAGTATCGCCGCTTGCTGCACTGGGTGCGCGATCTGCTGGTCGACCAGGCTTATCTGCAACGTGGCGAAGCTGGCTGGACCCTGGCGGACAGCGACATGCCGTCGGCGGCAGAAATTTGGCGTACCCTGCTCGCCGAATATCCCGAAGGGATGCCCGAGCTGGTCCTGATCGGGCGCATGGGCCGGGCGCTGGTTGCCCTGTTGGCCGGCAAACTCGATCCTGTCGTGATGGCTGCTGACATGCAGCGCAGTCATCAACTCGAAACCCTGTTCGACGACTCGATCACTTATCGCGGCAACCGTTTCGCCCTCGAACAACTGCTCGAAGCATTGGTCAAACGGCAGCCGGCCAACCGGCGTCTGCGCATTCTCGAAATCTCCGCCGGTCTCAGCGAAGTGCCGCGCCATCTCGGCCACCGTATCGCGACTGCTGCGGTCGACTATGTGCTCGCCCATGGCGATCCAGAAGCCTGCGACCATCTGCGCCACGAGTATCAGGACGATGACTGGATCACCGTTGCCGAGCTGGAAACCTCGCCGCCGGCGCTCAAGGCCAAGGCCCGCTTGCCGGCCAGCTACGATGTCGTGATTTTCCGTCATGCCTTGAATGGGGTGGCCGATCCGCGCGCCATGTTGGCCTGGGGCCGGGCCTGCCTGGCCAGTGGCGGCCTCCTGGTGCTCGGCGAGCGCTACGCCGATCTGGCAACCGATCTGGTCTGGGGCGGGCAACGACTGCTTGCACCGCAGACCTGGCAAGCCGAATTGGCCGCTTTGGGTTTCGATGACATCGAAATCTGTCGCGAACCGGCCGGCGAGAGCAGCCCGGTTGGTGCTTACCTGTTGCTTGCCAAATGCGGCGAATCGGCAATCACCGAAAGTTTGGCGGAAACCGCCCGCTGGCTGCTGCTGGCCGGTGATGCGGCGAGCACCGAGATCACCCACGCGCTGCAGCAGATCATGGTGACGTGCGGCCAAGTTGCCGTCGGCATCGAGTATGGCGAAGCATTGCGCAGCCGGGAATCGGCGCTGGCTCTGCTTGGCCGCCTGCAGCACGAGTTCGATGGCGCCATCGATCATGTCCTGCTCATTGCCGGCGATCATGGGCCGGAGGACACGACGCCGCTGCTTGACGCCTTGAACCTGGTCCACGCGCTGAGTTCCGGATCGCAAATGCCCAAACTCGGTTTCATTACCCGAGGGGGCGCTCCGGTTGACGGGCTGAGCGACAGCAAATCCTGCAATCCGGCCCATACCGCGCTATGGGGCTTCGGCCGCGTGGTGATGAACGAATACCCGGGGCTGGCTTGCCAATTGATCGATTTGCCGAAATCGGCAAAGGCCCAGGCCCTGGCTGAATGGCTGGTCGACGAACTGCTCTCTCCTGATGGCGAGAGTGAAGTCATCCTCCAGGCCAGTGGCCGCCACGCTTTGCGCATGCAGAAAACCCGGCTGGCAGTCGCCGGCGGCAAGGGGCAGGGCGGCACACGCTATCGACTCGATTTCCGCGTCCCCGGCCAGTTGCGCAACCTGCTCTGGTTGGAGCAGCCCGAGCATGAACTGGCCGCCGACCAGATCGAAGTCCGCCCGGTGGCGACCGGCCTCAACTTCCGAGACGTCATGTACGTCATGGGCCTGCTGCCCGACGAGGCCGTCGAACACGGTTTTGCCGGCGCCAGCCTGGGGCTGGAGTTTTCCGGCGTGGTGACCCGCGTCGGCAGCCGGGTCGACGAATACGCGCCGGGTGATGCCGTCATGGGTTTCGGCTCGGCCTGTTTCGCCAGTCATGTGGTAACCCGCGCCAATGCCGTGACGCCGAAGCCGGAGGCCTGGTCCTTCGAGTCCGCGGCTACCGTGCCGACTGTATTTTTTACCGTTTATTACGCGCTCAAACAGCTTGCCAACCTGCAACCTGGCGAGCGGGTGCTGATCCACGGTGCCGCTGGCGGAGTCGGCATCGCCGCCGTGCAGTTGGCCCGCCATCTCGGTGCCGAGGTTTTCGCCACGGCCGGTAGCGACGAGAAGCGCGAGTTCGTTGCGCTGCTCGGCGCTGATCACGTTTTTGATTCGCGCAGCCTGGCCTACGCCGACCAGATCCTCGCCGCGACTGCCGGTGAGGGCGTCGACGTTGTGCTCAACTCGCTGGCCGGCGAGGCCATACGCCGCAATCTGCACGTGCTGCGCCCTTTCGGCCGCTTCCTCGAACTCGGCAAGCGCGATTTCTTTGAAAATACCCCGATCGGCCTGCGCCCGTTCAAGGACAACATCAGCTACTTCGGCATCGATGCCGACCAGTTGCTGATTGCCCGCCCCGATCTCGCCGGCCGTGTTTTCCGCGAAGTCATGGCGTTGTTCCGCAATGGCGTGCTGTCCCCGCTGCCGCTACGTGCCTTCCCGGCCGAGCGGGTGGTCGATGCCTTTCGCTACATGCAGCAGGCGCGGCAGATCGGCAAGGTCGTCGTCAGTTTCGAGGGGGCCCGCATCGCGCCGCAATCGCTGTTGCCGCAGCGTCAGGAAATTCGCTTCGACGGTCAGGGGGCCTATCTGGTCACCGGTGGCGTTTCTGGCTTCGGGTTGGAAACGGCGCACTGGCTGGCGCGCAAGGGGGCCGGTCAGCTTGTTCTGCTCAGCCGGCGCGGCATGGATACACCGGGGATTGAAGAAGCCGTCGCCGTCATCCAGGCCTATGGCGCGCAAGCGATCGTCCTCGCCTGCGACGTAGCCGACCGCGAATCGCTGGCCCAGGCGCTCCGCCACGAGGGGCTGCTGCCGCTCAAGGGCGTTTTCCACGCCGCCATGGTCATCGACGATGCGCTGATCGGCAATCTTGAACCCGACCGCATGTCCCGTGTACTGGTGCCGAAGATCAAGGGCGCCTGGAACCTACATGAATTGACCCGCGATCTGCCACTCGATCATTTCATGCTCTATTCGTCGGTTACCACCTATATCGGTAATCCCGGCCAGGCCAACTATGTGGCCGCCAACGCCTGGCTCGAAGGCCTTGCCGTGCTGCGCCGCGCCAATGGCCTGCCGGTAACCTGCATCGGCTGGGGGCCGATCGGCGATGCCGGCTATCTAACGCGCAACCAGGCGGTCAAAGACAGCCTGGCCAGCAGGCTTGGCGCCGAAGCGCTGAGCGCCGAAGGGGCCCTGCGCATGCTTGGCCGTGCGCTGGCCGCGCCGCAAACCAACGTGGCGATTGGCGACTTTCAGTTTGCCTCCTTGGCGCGCCTGCTGCCCTCGGCTCAGGGACCGCGTTTCACCAGCCTGCGTCGCCATGGCGACGATGCCGCTGGCGGCGCCGAAAACCTTGATGATTTCCGGGCGCTGATCGAAGGCAAGTCGCCGGCCGAAGTGCAGGGGCTGGTTGCTCAACTGGTCACCCAGGAAGTGGCGCAGATTCTTGCCGTCAGCGCCGAGCGCATCGATCCGGCCCGCTCCCTGCACGACCTTGGCCTCGATTCGTTGATGGGTGTCGAGCTGGCGCTTGGCCTGGAGAAACGCTTCGGCATCCAGGTCCCGGCCATGATGCTCAACGAAGGCCCTACCGTTGAGCGGGTGACTGCCCGTATCATGGAACGCTTGGCCGCCGCTGACGGCGGCGGCGAAGAGGCCAGTGATCTGACCGCTACTGCCATCAGCATGGTGGCGCAACACGGCGAATCGGTTTCGCGTGAAGTTCTGGACGCGGCCGTTGCAGATATTGAGAAGGAGCAGGCAGGTACATGACCAAACAGAATTTTGGACTCGTCGGCAACGCCAAGGAGCAATTGGTCAAGCGCTTCCTCGCGCGGCGCGACAATCAGCCGGAATCCACTGGAATGCTACGGTCGGCCCAAAATTTTGCCCAAATTCCGGAAAAATTCTGCCGCTTCGACAAGTTCCCCGGCTACGAGAAAGTCGCCATCCCGCAGGCAGCCGCCCGGAAACTAGGCATCGAGAATCCTTATTTCAAGACCCACGACGGCGTCGCCGATGCCACGACGATGATCGGCGGCAAGCCCTACATCAATTTTTCCAGCTACAACTACCTTGGGCTGTCCGGTGATGCTCGGGTCAATCAAGCCGCCAAGGACGCCATCGACCGCTACGGCACATCAGCCTCGGCCAGCCGCCTGGTGGCCGGCGAGCGGCCGATCCAGCGCGAACTCGAGGAAACGATTGCCGGTCTCTACGAAGTTGACGACTGTATCGTCTTCGTCAGCGGCCATGCCACCAACGTGACGACCATCGCCACGCTGTTCGGCCCCAAGGACCTGATCGTCCACGACAGCCTGATCCACAACAGTGTTCTTGAAGGTATCAAGCTCTCCGGCGCCACTCGTCGCGCCTTCAATCACAATGATCCTGCGTCGCTCGAAAGCATCCTGAGTGAAATCCGCGGCAACTACGAACGCACGGTGATCGTTATCGAAGGCCTCTACAGCATGGATGGCGACATCCCGGACTTGCCGCGCTTTGTCGACATCAAGCAGCGCTACAAGGCCTTCCTGATGGTCGACGAGGCGCATTCACTGGGCGTGCTTGGCGAAACCGGGCGCGGCATCCGTGAACATTTCGGCTTGCCTGGAAACGCCGTCGATATCTGGATGGGTACGCTAAGCAAGGCTTTCGCTGGTTGCGGCGGCTATATCGCCGGCGAAAAGGCGCTGGTTGAACAACTCAAATATACGGCTTCAGGATTCGTTTATAGCGTCGGCATTGCCCCGGCGATGGCTGCCGCGTCGCTCGAAGCCATCCGGATTATGCAGAATGAACCGCTGCGTCTAATGAAACTTCGAGAGAATGCAAGCTTGTTTTTTGAGCGCGCACGAGCATCTGCCATGGATACTGGTTTGTCGCACGGTTATGCGGTTATTCCTATCGTTCTAGGAGGTTCGCTCAAAGCGGTAAAAATTACCGAAAGGCTGTTTGAAAAAGGGGTGAACGTTCAACCGATTATTTACCCCGCCGTTGAAGAAAAAGCAGCGCGCCTACGCTTCTTTCTTTCATGCCACCATGATGAAAAACAGATTCTTGCAGCTATTGAAGCTTTGAGGGAAGTTGGGGGCTATGTTTAGCATTACGGTATCTGCGCCACATCTGCCCAGATCATCGTTGGCAATTACGCTTTCGGTATGGAAGGCGCTATTTCTACGTGAAGCGTTGACCCGCCTGTTTTCAAGTCGGGCTGCCTGGTTCTGGTTACTGGCCGAACCCGTTTTTCACATGAGTTACCTGATCTTTATTTTTACGGTGGTTCGCGTACGAACTGTAGGCGGCATTGATGTCGTCGTCTGGTTGATTGGTGGGCTGCTCGCTTTTTTCATGTTTCGCCGCACCGGTACGCAGGTGATGAACGCCGTTAGCCCAAACCAGTCACTTTTTGCCTATCGTCAGGTAAAGCCGATAGATACCTTGTTGGTGCGCGGTGGTTTGGAAGCGACACTGATGTTTGTCAATTTCTGCATTTTGCTGATGGGTGTTGCGCTTTTTGGCCATTCCGTTGTGCCCGCCGCGCCTTTGGCCGTAATGCAGGCATTTTTTGGCCTGTGGTTACTTGGGATGGGGTTTGGTCTGACGACCTCGGTCATCATTGAACTGATTCCGGAAGCAGGCAAGATTCTCCGGTTGGTCATGATGCCCTTATATGTTCTCTCTGGGGTTTTGATGCCGATTACTTCAGTGCCGCAACCTTATCGCGAATGGTTGCTGCTGAACCCGATTGTGCATGGCGTGGACGCCGTGCGTTTGGGTTTTGCACCGTATTACCACGCGATATCTGAACTGGATGTTGCCTATATGTATGAGTTCGCGCTGGTCAGCATCTTTTTTGGGCTGGTCTTGCAGCGCCGGTTCGAATCAAGGCTGGTTACATTATGATCATTGTCGATAACGTTCACAAACGCTATCAGACTGACCACGGGCCTGGAAAATGGGTTTTGCAGGGGGTCAGTTTCACCATTCCACCCAAGGTGAGTGTTGGCATGATAGGAGCCAACGGTGCCGGTAAATCGACGCTGTTGCGCATTGTCGGTGGCATCGACCAGCCCAACAAGGGGCGGGTTGAGCGCCATTGCAGGGTTTCCTGGCCGATGGGATTTGGTGGCGGTTTGCAGGGATCCTTGACCGGGCGCCAAAATGCAAAGTTTGTGTGCCGTATCCATGGTCATGAAGAAGATATTGCCGATCGTCTGGCATATATCCAGGACTTTGCCCAGATTGGTGATGCCTTCGACGAGCCCGTTAAAACCTATTCTTCAGGGATGAAATCCCGCTTGCAATTTGGTATGTCGCTTGCCTTTGATTTCGACGTCTATATTTCGGATGAGGTTACCGGCACCGGTGATGCAGCCTTCAAGAAAAAAGCTGCCACTGCCTTCAAAAATCTTGCCGACCACGCCAGTCTCATCATGGTGTCCCATGGAGAAGGTACGCTTAAGCAATTTTGCTCAGCCGGCATCTGGCTTCATCAGGGAAAAGCACACTGGTTCGACCAGATTGACGATGCTCTCAAAGCCTATAAAGAAAGCCTGATCGCATGATCGAACGCCTCAAAGAAACACGACTTGCCCGTAGTATCGACTGGCTGCACCGGGAGATAACCCCGGCCCTGTTACGACGCCGAATTATCGGGATTGCCGTCATCAGCTCCCTGCTTGCCGCCATCTATTGGTTGCTCATTGCCTCTGACCGCTATGTGTCGGAGTCACACATCATTATCCAGCGTACGGATCTTTCCGGTGGGCAGGCAATGGACTTCACCAGCCTACTTGGGGGCGCGGTCAATGGAAGCCGGGCGGATCAATTGTTGTTGCGTGATCACCTGCGTTCTGTGGATATGCTGAAAAAACTGGATGCCAAGTTGAACCTGCGTGCCCATTACAGCGACTGGAAACGTGACCCGCTTTCCCGCATGTGGTTTCAGGATGCTTCCATGGAGTGGTTTCACCGGCACTATCTGTCACAGATCAGTATTGAGTTCGATGACTATGCTGGCTTGTTGATCATCAAGGCGAATGGATTTGACCCGAAGACCGCGCACGAAATCGCCTCGCTACTGGTAGAGGAAGGTGAACGTTTCATGAACGCCATGGCTCATGACCTGGCGCAAGATCAAGTCAGTTTCCTTGAGAAGAAACTCGATCAAATGAATACACGGGCCATGCAGGCTCGCCAGGCAGTGTTGGCGTATCAGAACAAGGAGGGGATGGTATCGCCACAGTCCACCGCCGAGAACATCGCGGGAATCGTTGCCCGACTTGAGGGGCAGCGTACCGAATTGGAGACGCAACGGAGCGCCCTGCAGGCGTATCTGGTTGCCAACCACCCAAACATCGTCCAGCTCAATCAACAAATTTCCGCAGTGGAAAAACAGATTGGCCAGGAGCAAGCCAAACTCACGTCGCCGACTGGCAAAACGCTAAACAAAACAGTTGAGGAATTTCAGCGACTCCAAATGGAGGCAGCCTTTACCCAGGATGTCTACAAAACTGCACTGGTTGCCCTTGAGAAAGGGCGTATCGAAGCGGCACGTACCATCAAGAAAGTATCGGTACTCCAATATCCAACGCTACCCGAATATCCCCTTGAACCCAGGCGTTTTTACAACACTCTGGTGTTCATGCTTGTTGCACTCATGTTGGCCAGCGTAGCCCATTTACTGGCGGCCATCATCCGCGACCATAAGGACTAATCGATGTTCAGGAAACTATGCACCACCTTCATCGCGACCACGGTCGCATTTTTACCCGGCGTGTACGCACAAGGGGCAGATCCTCTCGGGGTCGGTCAGGCACTTAACTTGAGAACCGATCCCGGCAGTACTGTGCTTAACAAGAGCATTGCCCCAAAAACTGAACAAGGTGTCGCCGCATCAACGACGCCGGTTATGACTGAATTGACGCCTCAGGCGCGCGATTACACAGCCAACACCAATAGCGATGTTTTTGCTGCCAACCTGTTCACCGGTGCATTTGCCCGCGCCGGTGCCACCCAGTTCAACCCCGACTACGCCGTCGCGATTGGCGACAAAATTCAAGTCCGCCTGTGGGGAGCTTTTGAATTCGATTCCCCGCTTACGGTCGACCCGAAAGGCAACATATTCATCCCCAATGTCGGTCCTGTCCAGGTGCTGGGGGTGCGCAATCAGGACCTGCAGCGTATTGTCGAAGCGGCGACAAGCCGGGCTTTCCGGTCCAATGTTTCAAGCTATGCAAGTTTGGCGGCAGCCCAGCCGGTACGAGTCTTTGTGGGTGGGTTTGTCAATCGCCCTGGCTTGTATAACGGCACCAGCATGGACAGCCTTCTGCATTATCTCGATCAGGCTGGCGGTATCGACCCTGAGCGCGGTTCCTTTTTGAATGTACAGGTCAAGCGCGGCCAGCAAGTGCGAGCCACAGCCAATCTCTACGACTTCGTACTCAAGGGCAGTATGCCCTTGGTGCAACTGGCAGATGGCGACGTGATCTTTATTTCGCCACGGCAAAATACCGTTAAAGTCAGCGGGCTGGTGGCCAGTGCCAAACGCTTTGAGTTCAACGATGCAGCACGCTCGGTAGCCGATCTCGTTGATGTTGCCAAGCCCAAGGCTGCGGCAACTCATGTCAGGGTGGTGCGCAATACCGGTGCCACACGAAATGTTGAGTATTACTCGTTAACCGAAGCTGCCAACGTCGCTTTACAAAATGGTGACGAACTTGAATTTACGGCCGACAAGAAACTCGGCACCATTACCGTGCGCGTGGAAGGCGAGCATCAGAGCCCCCAAGAATATGTCTTGCCCTATGGTTCCAGAATGGGGGGCATTCTGAGCCAATTGCAATATTCGGAGCGCTCAGATAGTCAAAACGTCCAGCTCTTCCGACTGAGCGTGAAAGAGCGGCAAAGGCAGATGCTGCAAACCGCCTTGAAAAGTCTTGAGTCCACAGCCCTCACGGCGCGATCAGGCACTAGTGATGAAGCGCGCTTGCGTAAGGAAGAGGCGGATCTGCTGCTGCAGTGGGTAGACCGTGCCCGGAAGATAGAGCCGAGCGGTCAGGTCGTTATTTCTCAAGCTAAAGCCCTCAATGATTTGCTGCTCGAAAACGGCGACGTCATTCGTGTGCCGACCAAGGATGGCCTGGTACTGGTCAACGGTGAAGTGCTGTTTCCAAATGCCATCGCTTTTGATACCGATCTGAGCCTGGATGGCTACATCAGCAGGGCAGGAGGTTATACACAGAATGCCGACCTGGCTCGCGTCGTGGTTGCCCACCGTGATGGCAGCTTTACCGAAGCTGGAGACGATAAAGGATTCCTGGGGTTCGGAAGCAAAACAGCCTCAATAAATGCTGGTGATGAAATCCTGGTGCTGCCAAAAATAGACATTAAACAACGTCAGATTTGGAAGGACATGACTCAGATTATTTATCAGATAGCAGTGAGTGCGAAAGTTGTATTAGGGCTTTAATTTTTACTGCCAAATAATTATTAACTAATTCGAACTAGATGCCATCTTTAAAATTCGAGAACTGCTGAAATAACAAAGCCGAAAAAAATAAATGAAAAAAATTTCAATTGATATCGTTCGTCAAGTAAAAATATATTCGATACAGCAGCTGAAACGGGTTTGGATAAAATATACAAGTAGTCAGCAGGTTGTTAATCGGCAACGGCTGAATGATATTTTTAAGCTCCGAGATAAATTTTTCTTTAGAAAAAAGAAACCCGAGTCCGAAACTTATCCGTTCAGTATTGTTGACCCATTTGAACTGTTTGGTGAAGATCATCCATATGGAGACTTCAATCTTGTCGGGGAAGACTGGCGGGATAAAGACAGCGAGAAACCCGTGGCGATTTTGTGGGGGTTCAATAACTGGAAATGGGGTTTTGTAAAAGCCTATCTTCCTGAATACCGCACTGCTTTTGCACCCAGGAAAATTCTGTCATTGCCTTCTTTACTCGCAATAAGACGATTCCCAATAGCTCCTTCAGTGGTTATTTTTTGGGGTTACACCGAACCATGGTTGGTGCGTTGGTATGCCAAAAAGAAGAATATAAAAATTCTACGTATGGAAGATGGATTTATTCGGTCATCGTCTTTGGGGGCATCGCATTCGACCCCGTATTCTCTTGTGCTCGATGATGTAGGACTCCATTACAACCCAAATGGGCCATCGGCTATTGAGAATATTCTGAATGATCACCAGTTCACTGAACGTGAGTTGGTTTCTGCGAATAAATGTTTGACCTTGATGACCGATCTTCGGTTGTCAAAATACAACCCGGCAGCCTTAGATAAAGGTCATCTTGGGACTATAAGGATAAGAAAAAGAGTAGCTGTCTTGGGGCAGGTGGACAATGACATGTCAATCCGCTTGGGTAACCCCAATGGATGGACAATGACAGAACTTATTCGCTTGGCAAAAATCGAAAATCCCGATGCGGATATTATATATCGACCGCATCCGGATATTTATAAAGGCTATCAAAGGAGTCGCTTCCGACTAAGGCCGGTTGAAAAGATTTGTCAAATTTCGCCACCGGATATTCCTCTTATTGATTTTCTAGACACGATTGACCATGTTTATACAATTACATCGTTATCTGGCTTAGAGGCCTTGTTAAAGGGAAAAAAGGTTACAGTTGTAGGGGCTGCATTTTATGCCGGATGGGGTTTAACTGACGATAGAATGAGTTTTCCTCGCCGTTCAACAAAAAGAAATTTGATTGAACTATTTTGTGGTGTTTATTTAAAATATCCAAGATATTTGTCCAGTGTTATTGATAGTGAACTTGGATTTAAGGCGGCTTGTTTTAGGATAATTGCTGATCAACAATTATCAAAGTGGAATTTAATGCGTACAAAGCAGGTTGGTGCGAATAGTTTTGACTCATCAAATTTTTTAATTGGCTATTGGCCATATTGTATGTTCGGCCCTAAAAATGATAGCTTTTCCGAATATATTGAAAGTAATATTTCAATAATTGATTTTAAAAAGTTTTTAATTGGTGATGTCGGTAACAAATATATTTCCTTTAACATCCTTTGTATTTATGCTTTCCAAAGTAAATATACCATTATTTGGGTTAGGATACAAGCTAAAAGGAGTACTATTTGTTAAAGCAATTTCGC
>CAIXSK010000252.1 GCA_903922075.1 uncultured beta proteobacterium
AGCGCAACACGCCAAGCAACGCAATGCCCTGCCTTCCCGCGCGCCGCGCCCGGAGTACATCGCCGCCGTCCGCTACCCGGACGGTCGTCGCGACCTGTTTCACATCCGCAATGCCGACAACCTGGCCGATGCCCGCGAACTCGTGATTTCCGAGGTCGGCGACGTCCAGTCGGTGATGATCGCGCTGCGCCACTGAACTCTTAGCAGATTCGCGGCAATTGTTCGCCGCTCAGCCAGTCAACAATGCGCCGGCCGCCGAAGCCAGTCGTCATCTGCACGAAATGGTGCTCGTCGGCATGCACCGTGCCGATGATCGCCGCTTGCGCCCCCAGCGGGTGAGCCTGCATCGCGGCTAACAGCTTTTCGGCATCCGCTTCGGCGCAGATCGCCACCAGTTTTCCCTCATTGGCCACATAGAGCGGGTCCAATCCGAGGAATTCGCAAGCCGCCTCGACCGCCGGCGTCACCGGCAATGCCTTCTCCTGCAGCATCATGCCGACGCCGGATTGCTTGGCGATTTCGTTCAGCGTCGTCGCCAGCCCGCCGCGCGTCGGGTCGCGCAGCACGTGAATGTCGGCGCCACTCGCCCGCATCGCTGCGATCAGGCCATGCAGCGCGGCCGTGTCGGAAACGATAGGCGATTCGAAACCAAGGCTCTCGCGCTCGGCCATGATCGCCATGCCGTGATCGCCCAGCGTGCCGGAAACCAGGATCACGTCGCCGGGTTTGGCGCAGCGGCCGGAGAGTTCCATACCCGGCGCCACGACGCCGACGCCGGTCGTCGTGATGAACACCCCGTCGCCCTTGCCGCGCTCGACGACCTTGGTGTCGCCGGTCACGACCGGCACGCCAGCCTCTTTCGCCGCCGCTGCCATGCTTTGCACGATGCGCGCCAGATCGGCGAGCTTGAACCCTTCTTCGAGGATGAAGCCGGCCGACAGGTAGAGCGGCTTCGCCCCCATCACCGCCACGTCGTTGATCGTGCCATGCACCGACAGGCAGCCGATATCGCCACCGGGGAAGAACAGCGGCGAGACGACATGCGAGTCGGTCGCCATGACCAGCTTGCCCTCGCCGGGGTGCGGCAGCAGCGCGCCGTCGTCGCCCTGGGCCAGGTATTCGTTGCCGAGGTATTTGGCAAACAGCTCCTCGATCAGCTGCGCCATCGCCCGGCCGCCAGAGCCGTGGGCCATGTCGACCTGGCCGTGTTTGATGTCGAGGGGACGGATGTAGGGTTTGCGGGTTTGGGTCATGGGAGTGGGGGGATGATTTTTTGGGATGGGAGCTTTTCTCAAGCTGTGTTTTCCGCGCTTGAGGCGCGGGCGTACTTTCTTTTGCTTCGCCAAAAGAAAGTAGCCAAAGAAAAGGCGACCCCCGGGTCGGCGCCGGCTGCGCCGGTCCCTTGCGCTACTCGGCAGGCCGGGCGGCTGGCTAAACTCGCCTGCGGCTCAAACACCGCCAGCCGACTGCCCCCGGCCCGCCTGCGTTGCTCAGCGCCTCTCAGGGGGACCCGAAAGGCGTCCGGGCGGAAAG